>JAOUEA010000025.1 GCA_029858935.1 Actinomycetota bacterium | reverse complement strand
TCGCCGCCGCCGCCGGCCCCGAGGATCGAACATCCGCGCGCGAGGGGAAGCACGGTGTGCTCGTCGATGCGGAACATGCTCGAGGCTTCCTCCTGTCCGGCCGCGCGATCAGTGGGGAAGTCGGCACGCTAGTCGGCGGGCCGATGCCGAGGCAAGTGATGTTGCTCGTCGCGCCGGGATAGGCCGCCGGGGTTGTGCCGCATACGGTAGCCGTGGTGGCATATCTCGACGTCTCGGCCCGGGGAAGTGAGGAAGACCAGGCGTGACGGGAGACCTCCGGCTCGCCGAACTGCTCGGCGCCTTGTCGCTCGTGACCGATCTCGGCATGGGCAACACGCCCGAGGAAGCGATGCGGGCGTGTCTGCTCGCGACCTCGTTGTCCCGGTCGGCCGGCCTCGACGAGACGGATGTCGCGACCGTGTACTGGACCACGCTGCTTCGCCATATCGGATGCACGGCGAGTGCCCACGAGGAGGCGGCGCACGTCGGTGGGGATGAGATGGCGTTGCGGCCGCTCGCGTCACGGTCCGACTTCCGCTCGGTGAAGGACAACCTCGCGCTCATGTCCGCGACGCTGAAGAACGTGGCCCCGGCGCGACGCCCGAAGGTGATGTTGACTTCCTTCGGCCCGTGGGGCAACGAGGCGCTGAAGGCCACGTGCGAGGTCGGCTCGACGATGGCCGAGCGGCTCGGCATGCATCGCTCGGTGGGAGAAGGCCTGTATGGCGTCTTCGAGCGCTGGGACGGGAAGGGGGTTCCGCGCAAGCTGAAAGGAGACGCGATCCCCCTCGGCGCTCGCTATGCCCAGGTCGCGACCCTGGCTGTGGCCTTCGGCGCGATCGGCGGAGTCGATCTGGCGCGGGATGTGATCCGTGCTCGGGCCGGCGGGATGATCGACCCGGCCGTCGCCTCGGCGTTCTGCGACCGAGGACAGCTCCTGGGCGAGGTCGAAGGAGTCGACGCGTTGCCCTCGATCATTGAGGCCGAGCCGGAGCCCGTCCGCACGATCTCGGCAGACCGTCTCGACGCGTGCGCCAGGGCGTTCGCCGACATGGTCGATCTGAAGTCGCCGTTCACACACGGACATTCGGTCGGAGTGGCCGAGCTCGCGGCCGGCGCGGGGGGTCGTCTGGGGCTCCCCGAGCAGGATGTCGACGTCCTGCGGCGTGCCGGGCTCCTGCACGATTTGGGGCGAGTCGCGATCCCTGACGGCATCTGGGAGCGGCCTGGCCCGTTGTCGACCGGTGACTGGGAGCAGGTGCGCCTGCATGCCTACCACTCGGAGCGCATCCTCTCGTGCGCCCCGGTGCTGGGTCCGGTCGCACGAGCCGCCGGCTTGCACCACGAACGCATGAACGGTTCCGGCTACCATCGGCAGGCGGCCGGGTCGCAGATCCCGATGTCCGCTCGCGTCCTCGCGGTTGCCGACGCGTATGACGCGATGACGCACGAACGGGCATACCGCCCGGCGTTGACGCACCAGGCCGCGTCGGGCGAGTTCGAGGCCGCCGTGCGTGAGCGTGCACTGGACGCAGACGCCGTGACCGCCGTCCTCGAAGCCAGTGGCCATCGAACCAAGCGTCTCGCGGCCGAGCTCCCGGCCGGGTTGAGCCGACGCGAGCTCGAGGTGCTTCGCCTGCTGGCGAGCGGTCTGTCGAATCGCGAGATCGCCCGGAGCCTTTTCATCTCTCCGAGGACGGCGGAGAGCCACGTGCAGCACATCTACACGAAGATCGGCTTCTCGACCCGAGCGGGGGCAGCGATGTTCGCCATGCACCACGATCTCCTCGTCTGAACTCCGGATTCCGTAGTTCTACCGATGCTGGGGATCGCGCGACGCGCCATGCTCGGGCCGTCCCGGCCGAAGGATGTGGACGGAGGAACCGGGAGGACGGAGGAGGCACCATGCACGCTCGGGTGAGCACCTATCGGGGATCGGCCGAGAGCATCGAGCGATCGCTCGCGCAGAGCGACGAGATCGCCGCGGTCGTTCGCGCTATCGACGGTTCGCGAGGGCTGATCTACCTCATTGATCGAGCATCGGGGAAGAGCCTGTCGATCACCCTGTGGGATAGCACGGAATCGATGCAGGCAAGCGAGGAAGCGGCCGACCGCCTGCGTCGGGATTCCTCGGAGTCCGCGGGCGAGACGATCGAGGCCGTGGAGCGGTACGAGGTGAGCCTGTTCGACGTTGCCGCCCAGACGTGATGCTGCTGGAGGATGACAGTCGGACGACGTCGTCATGCCTCTCGTGAGAGAACGCCATACGATGCAGACTTCCGGCAGAGAGGGAGGTCGATCGTGGCGGGCATGCAGGTTCTCGACGTGGAACGACGACTCGAACGCATCGAGCGGTTGCTGCGGGCTGCTGCCGATGAAGCCAGGAGTGCTCGGCTCGACCTCGGCCTCGACAACGGGGGCGGCGAGCGGTGGGCTCGCATGATGTTCGGCGTGCTCGAACAGCTCGATCGAGAGGGGGGAGAGGTCGCTCGGCAGCGCTTCCTCGAGATCGGAGAGGAGCACGGATACAACCATCGAGGCATGGCCGGCTTCTACCAGCAGCTCGTCGAGCCCGCGCCCGCCTCGACGACGCGCCTCACGACGACGGGCCGTGAGCGGCTGCGCTTCCTTCGCGAACGCTACGGGGACTGACCGATCGACCGAGGTGGGCCCGCGCGTTCCGGGTGGGTTCAGTATTCCGAGCCGCGACGCGCGACTTCCTCGATCGCCGCGCCTGCCGGGTCGACGACGTACCAGACATCTCCGATCCCTTGCCCATTCGTGTCCCCCGCAGCTCGGTCGGAGGCGAAGAAGTACAGCGGATGCCCGTCATAGGTCACCTGCGTCGTCCCGTCGTCGCGCGTCGTCGTGCCGAGCAGCGCCTCCTCGACCCCTTCACCTGCTGTCGGCGAGTCCCCGGTCAATGCCGGCCAGGTCGCGGCACAGTCGTCGTAGCACGTGCTCGAGCCGTCGGTGTCGGCTTCGAAGAGGTACAGCGTCATCCCGTCGGCGTCCACGAGGATCGAGCCGAGTTCCGAGTCG
The DNA here is from genome assembly GCA_029858935.1 of Actinomycetota bacterium. Classification (GTDB taxonomy): domain Bacteria; phylum Actinomycetota; class UBA4738; order UBA4738; family HRBIN12; genus JAOUEA01. The sequence goes on along the minus strand of JAOUEA010000025.1, from coordinate 15,734 downwards.
GCGATCTGCACCGTGGCGGCCTCGGCGGCAGCACCCTGTTGGGTCGGTGATCCTTCCGCCGGGGCGACCGTGTCGTCGCTCGCGCAGGCGATGAACAACATCGACACCGCGACACCGAGCGCCACGGTTCGGATCGGGGTCTGCATCGTGCATCTCCTCTCGTCGGACCGTCTGTGGGTGAGTACGGGCGAAGCCGGCGAGGCGTTCGATCCACGGGCTCGATCGAACCTCCTCGGGGTGGGCTGCGTACCCACCTACAGGCCATGGGTTCCGCACGCTTCGATCTCGATGAGCGTGGCATCAGGGCTGCGTACTCCGCGCACGCGGGGGAGATGTTCGGGTTCGCCATGCGCTCGCTCAACGACCGCGGCATGGCTGAGGAAGCCGTGCAGGAGACGTTCGTGCGGGCCTGGAGATTCGCCGAGCGCTTCGACCCGCAGCTCGGCACCGTGCGTGCGTGGCTCTTCGCGATCCTCCGCCACGTGGTGATCGACATCGCTCGAGCGCGCGCCGTGCTGCCCGAGCCGGTCGCCGAACCATCGATCGAAGCCGCCACGCGAGCGGACCCGATGGACGACGGGCTCGAGCAGGCGTTCCTTGCCTGGCAGATCGAGGAAGCTCTTCGCCGCATCGGGCTCGATCACCGACGGGTCCTCCTCGAAACGTACTTCCTCCGCCGCCCCTATGCGGAGGTCGCTGCGGAGCTCGGTATCCCCGAGGGAACGGTGAAGAGCCGCGTGTACTACGCGCTGCGGGCGCTGAGGCTGGCGTTGGAGGAGATGGGGTGGGATGACTCCGCGACCTGAAGATCACGTGCGCCGTTCGATCGGCGCCTTCGTGCTCGGACACCTCACGACGGAGGAGGCGGCCGCCGTGCAAGCCCATCTCGACGGCTGCGTGGCCTGCCGCACGGAGGCGTCCTCACTCGCGCCCGTGGCCCAACTCTTGCCGCTCGTGGACCCCGAGCGCATCCGAGCGCCGGGGGTCGTCGAACGTCCGCCGGAGATGCTGGACGGGGTGCTGACGCGCATCGATCGAGAGCGCGGCGAGCAGCGTCGACGTCGGCGTCGCTCGCTCGTCGTGCGGGTCGCGGCGATCGCGGCCACGGTGAGCGTGCTCCTCGGACTCGCCGTCCTCGTGGTCGAGTCGCGGTCCTCCGGGCCGTCGAACGTCCACGTCGTCGTGCTGGCGGGGTCGGCCCCGGGCATCTCGGGAGAAGCGGTCGTCCACGAGGACCCGCGGAGCACCTGGGTCGAGCTGACGACGTCGGGTCTGTCAACCGGGGAGAGCTACGCCGTGTGGCTCGAGGAAATCGGCAGCGGCGAGCGGTCGCCGATGGGCACGTTCACCGGTGTCGATGGGGATCTGTACATCAGCCTGTACTCGACGCTCCCACGCGATCGCGCGGCGAAGATCGGTGTGAGCGCACCCGACGGCGTGACCGTGCTCGAGGGAACGATCCCAACGGCTCAGTAACTCGGTCGCCTGGCTGCCCCGCGGCGGCCGCAGCTCAGGGGGTGAACTCGCGGATCTGCGTCGCGTGTTCCTCGTAGTGACCGATCGTATCGTCGGTGAACCATTCGACCGCGACCTTTGTGAGTTCGGGCAGGGCCGAGAGCGCAATGCGCGATCGTTCGTGGTTCTGCTCGGCCTGGACGACGATGTCGTCCCAGCTCATGGCGCGGCCGGTGGCGAGGACCTCGTCGTCGGGAGCGGCCGTGTCGCTCGGGTTGGGTTCGCCGCTCCGGATGCGGTCGAGCACGTCGGCCGTGTATCCGGCCCAGTACGCGCAATGCCACGCGACGTCGTGGGTCGACCAGCCCGGGACGACCCCTTCGATCTCGCGCCGCTCGGGCGGCACGGCCGTGATGGCGTCGACGAAGGTCAGCCAGGCTCGTTCCTCGCGCTTGAGCAGTTCATCTCGGTTCATGGGAGCCTCTCCTTTCGCTGGGCCAGGACCCTACCGCGGCCACGGGTCGAGCGACGGCGATCGACGCGGAACGCGTCCGGTCACTGGACGTGCTCCATCAACTCGAGCAGTCTCGTCGTCGTGTTCCAGTTCCGGATCGTCAAGCGCTGATAGATCGGGAGCGACACGATCGCGCTCATCCGACTCTGCGATGCGCGACTCGCGAGCCGCTCGAAATACAGCACGCCAGGGCCCGTCCACGCGCGGTCGACTCCGTCACGGGTCCGCACGTCCTTCATCGCGGCCTTCGCAGTGAGAGGCGGCATGAGGAAGATCACGTCGGACCGGAACGAACCGCGATCGGCCCCGAAGCCTGCCGGCGCCTTCCCCACGATCGAGCGCATCTGGCTCCGGTTGCGCAGCACCACGCTCGCTCGATAGCTGAAGCTCGAGGCCAGCATCCGTTCGATCCGCTCGGTCAGCGTGGCCGCAGCGACGGTCGGCGACGAGAACACTACGTTGCCGCTCTGGATGAACGTCACGACGTCGTGATAGCCGGCATCCTCGAAGCACGTCTTCAGATCGGCCATCCTGATCAGGTTCTTCCCGCCGACGTTGATCCCGCGCAGCAAGGCGACGTACGTGGACATGCTGTGCAGCGTATCCGCGCTCGAGCGGGTCGAGGGCGCGTCGCGGACGCGTTCCCGTGGCGCGAGGGATCCGACCTCGTGCGCTGAGCTGCGATCCTGCATCGTCGCGGCGATCGTGCGAGGATCCGGGCGGAGAGGATCGTGGATCATCCTGGTCAACTGACACCCTCATCCTCTGTGAGGAGGATCGGCACGCAGCGGCGGCGTCGGCCCACGGGCGCCCCTCCGCCGCTTCCCAAACAGATCGGTTCCACGGGCTGGATTTGGGTGATCCTCCTGCTCGCCGTAGTGGTCACCGGCTGCCTGTGGCTCCGCGTCGACCCGGCTCCGCTCGACCGGTTCGACTCGTGGGTGACCGACGCCTTCGTGTCGATCCGCATGGGGTGGCTCGACTCGATCGCCCGCCAGGCGCACACGGTCGGTTCCCGCGTGGGGTTCGCGATGCTCGGAACGCTGCTCGTGCTGGGTGCCGCGTTCTTCCACCGCTGGCGGCACCTCGTCATCTGGGTCATCGCGCTGGGCATCGCGGGCGCGCTCCTGCAAGGACTCGAACTCGTTTCTCTGCGGCCGCGCCCGTTCGGGGTGCGACAGCTCGCGAGCTGGGAGGGGTTCTCGACCCCGTCGATCCCGATCGGCGCGATCGCGATCCTCTCGATCGGCGTGGCGTACATGCTCGTCGCCCCGGGTCGGCCCCGTTGGTGGGCGAAGCTCGCCGCGGCGGGCGCCATCGCGATCACCGGGATGTTGCGCATCTACCTCGGTGTCGACCACGTCACGGACGTGGCATTCGGGGCGATCGTCGGGGTGACGATCCCGCTCATCGCGTTCCGCGCCTTCGCTCCCAACGACATCTTCCCCGTCTCCTACGGGGCACGCGGGAAGGCGGCGCATCTCGACGTTTCGGGTCGTCGCGGCGAGGCGATCCGCACGGCGCTGGCGGACCAGCTCGGGTTCACGGTGCTCGAGGTCGTGCCGGTCGGGCTCGAGGGCTCCGGGGGATCGACCCCACTCAAACTCACCGTGACCGACGAGACGGGCCGTGAGCGAACGATCTTCGCGAAGCTCTACGCGAAGAGCCACGTTCGCGCGGACCGGTGGTACAAGCTCGGCCGCACGATGCTCTACGGACGCCTCGAGGACGAGACTCCGTTCACGACGGTCCGTCGCTTCGTCGAATACGAGGACTACACGCTGCGCATGCTTGGCGAGTTCGGGTTCCCGACGCCCTCACCGCTAGGGATCGTCGAGATCACCCCTGAACGCGAGTACTTGATCGCGATGGATTTCTTCGACGACGCGGTCGAGATCGGCAGGGCCGAGGTCGACGAGCACGTGGTCGACGAGGGACTCGCGCTGATCAGGCTGATGTGGGACGCCGGGCTCGCTCACCGGGACATCAAACCCGCCAACTTGATGGTGCAGGGCGGGGAGCTGAAGCTGATCGATGTCTTCTTCGTCCAGGTCCGCCCATCACCGTGGCGTCAAGCCGTCGATCTCGGGAACATGATGCTCGTGCTTGCCTTGCGGTCGGATGCCCGCACGGTGTACGCGGCGGCCTTGCGGTACTTCTCGCCGGACGAGCTCGCCGAGGCGTTCGCGGCGACGCGAGGAGTCGCGAGCCCGACCCAGCTGCGCCAGCAGATGAAGCAGGACGGACGCGATCTTCTGTCGGAGTTCAGGTCGATGGCGCCAGCACGCCGGCCGATCGCGGTGCAACGTTGGAGCGTCCGTCGCGTCGCATTGATCGCGATCTCGCTCGGGGTGCTCCTGCTGGCAGGCCTGACGGGTGTGGCGCTGCTCTTCCCCACCCGGGGCACGGTGACAACGCCGACGTGCGGCACGGGCCAGGTGATGCTGCTCATGGCCCAGGCGGTCCCGAGCGCCTCTCGACTGCCCTGTGTCGCGACCCTGCCCCCTGGGTGGAGCGTCGGCTCCGCCGAAACGATTCGCGGCACGGCGATCTTCGAGGTCGGCGTCGGCGACGGCTCAGGAGAGCCCGTGGTCGTGACCCTCACGAGGTCCTGCACCGCCGCAGTGTCGGGCACCGAGCAGATCGTGATCGATGGCGGGTGCGTCACCTACCGGACGAGCACCACCCACCCATCCGTGCCTTCGTTCGAGGCGGGCGGGGGGCTCGGGTTCACGCCGCGCGCCGACCTCATCGCCTCGGTCGAGGCTCAGAACGACGCGGTCCTGTGCGGAGCGCTTGCCCCTGCATGCCCGTAGCGATCGACCGACTCAATCGGTCACCGACGTCGCGGTCCGATCGAGTGCGTCGAGGATGAGATCGAGGCCGAACTCGAACTCGCCGTCGAAGGTGAACCCTGACTTCCTCGCGTGTTCCTCTACCTCGGCCAGATGCGGGAACCCGTTCGTCGTGCTCGGCTCGCGGGTGGATCCAGCCGGCTCGGTCATCTCCTTCGAGGTGCTCAACCGCATGGCCGTCTCCTGGATGACCTGCCCGTACACGTAGCAATCGAGCAGCCAGAAGGCGTGGGCGGCGTGCTCGATGGAGAAGCCTGCCGATCGCAGGTTCCCGAGGATCGTGTCGAGATAGCGCAGGGCGGAGGGCCCTGTGGAGCCGCGTGCTTCGAGCAGCCCGATCGCCCACGAGTGGCGGCTGAGCACCTCGCGTGCCGACCTCGCTCGCCGCCTCATGGCCTGTTTCCAATCGGACCCAGCGCTCGGGATCGCGATCTCGCCGACGACGACCTCGACGATCCCGTCGAGGATCTCCTCCTTGTTGGTGACGTGCTTGTAGAGCGACATCGCCTCGACCCCGAGTTCGGTGCCCAAGCGACGCATCGTCAGGGCGCCGAGTCCGTCTCGATCGCACAGATCGACGGCTGCTTGCAAGACGCGCCCTTTGGTGAGGGGCGGGCGGGGCGAGATGGTTCCGTCGAGTGCCACGGTTGACAAGCTTACTAAGTAATCGTAGATTACTAAGTAAGCCATGATGACCGATCCGATGGGAGGAACGAGATGTCGATGCTCGCCAAGCAGACACGCACCTCCGCCGACACGACGTACGAACACTCCAAGGTCGACGTGAAGATCAAGATCTCGGCGCTGTGGACGGCGATGCTGTTCGTCTTCGCCTACGTCGATATCTTCAGCCTCTACCGACCCGACTTCAGGGCCGACGTCGAGGGCGGGGTGATCGGCGGGTTCACCGTGAACCAGACGTTCCTGCTGGGTACCACGATCTACGTCGTGCTCCCCAGCCTCATGGTGTTCGGTGCGCTCGTCCTGCGACCGAGGGTCAACCGGGTCGCCAACATCGCACTGAGCACGGTGCTTGCGCTGACGATCGTCGGCGGGGCGGTCGGAGAGTGGAGCTACTACGTCCTCGGCAGCGCTGTCGAGGTGGCACTCCTGGCGGCCGTCGTCTACTACGCTTGGACGTGGCCGAAGCTGGTTCCGACGACCCCCGTTCCCGGCCGAGGGGACGACGCCACCCTGGTACGCCGGTAGTGGTTCCGGAACAGGTTCATGGCGATCCGGACTGAGTGGTCCGGGCGTCGCCGCTCAGACTCGGAAGGCGCATGTGAAGCTCCGAACCCCCACACGAGCTTCGTCCGACGGGAAGGGGTTCAGAGGATGGAACGAGACGACCCGGCGTACAAAGGTCAGTCCGGCTACAACCCGTTCATGCTCGCCATCTACGACCCGTGGGTGCTCGGGTTCATGTCGCGAGCGGTCTGGCACCTCCCCATCCCGCCCGTCGTCGAGCGCTATCGGCGAAACCTGGGTCATCGGCACCTCGACGTCGGCCCGGGCACCGGCTACTTCATAGAGAAGGCGGCGCCCCCCACCGATATCGAGATCTCGCTCCTCGATCCGAACCCCCACGTCCTCCACCGCGCGAGCAAGCGCCTCGCTGCTTTCCACCCGACAAGCGTCGAGGCCGATGTGATGAAGCCGTTGCCCGTCGACGGCCTCTTCGACTCCGCCGCCCTCAACTTCGTCCTGCACTGCCTCCGCGGCCCGATCGAGAACAAGACGAACTCGATCAGGAACATCGCCGATGTGCTCGTTCCCGACGGTGTGCTGTTCGGCGGAACGGTGCTTGGCATCGAGGAACCGCACAGCAAGCCCGCCCGCGCATTCCTGCGCGCTGCCAACAAGCAGGGAGGATTCGACAACCTCGGTGACACGGCTGCTGGACTCCGCCAGATCCTCTCGGTGTCGTTCTCGGACGTAGAGCTGGAGACCGTGGGCTCTGCCGCCTTGTTCACCGCGACGGGACCGCGCCCGCGGACCTCTAGCGAGCGAGCGTGATCCTGTGGCTCCCACAGCCATGACGGCCACTGGGTCCTCGATCGGAGTGGCAGACCCCCCGTCCGCGACGTTCGAGAGCACGACCGCCGTGTTCATGCGGCGGCTCCCGTTCAGCACCCGACGCCGACGGTCGCAGGCCGCATCTTCGCATGCACCCAGGACACGCGACGCACCGCCGACGCCTCGGCGCCGACGGTGCGTGCGCCATCCACCTACGACCAGAACTCGTCCCACGCGTACAGGTCGAAGAAGTGCTCGGCCCCGTACACGCACCGGCCGTCCTTGATCTCGAAGGTGATGCAGCAGTCGACGTCGAGCTGGTTGCCGTTGCGCTCGCCGGTGTTGTGATGCAGGGCGACGACGCGGCCGTCCTGGCTCGCGTACACATTCTGCAGCACGGCCTTGAACGAGCCACCCGTCCCCTCGACGAACCGCCCGAACTGGCCGAAGACCTCGTCTCGGCCCTGGTAGTCGCCGGCGATCGAGCTGCGACCCGGCGTGTGCCAGGAGGCGTTCTCATCGAAGAGTTCGGTGAGCGTGGCCATGTCGGCGGTGTTGAACGCCTCGTAGGCGCGCCGCACGACCTCGGCGTTCTCGTCTCTCAGGCTCATCGGGAGCCCTCCCTTCGTGCTCGGTGACGGGTGTAGCGTGTACCTCCCGCCATCGCCGCACATCGGGAGGTCTCCCTATTTCCGGCCCGTCACTCCGCCTCGGTGAGTTCGTCGCGACGTTCGCCCTCGCGCAGGACAACGCGTTCGGCCAACCGCTCGAGTCCCAGTTGCGATCGTGCCTCCTGGCGACCGCGATCTGCGAGGAAGCTGGATTCGACCGGGCTTCGCGCGAAACCGTCTACTGGGTCGCGCTGCTGCGCTATATCGGGTGCACGGGTCACGCGCACGAGGTCGCCACCGTCTTCGGTGACGAGATCGCCATCCGCGCCCAGACCCTAGTGCACGACGCCGCGGATCCGGCCGAAGTCATGCGTGACGTGGTGACGTTCGCGACCGCGAGCGCCGCTCCCGATGAGCGCGACCAGATTGTTCGGTCGCTCCAAGAGGGCGCCCACGAGTGGGCGGTGCACAACTTCGCGTCCGGATGCGAGGTGGGCGACATGCTCGTGCAACGGCTCGGTCTCGACGTGGACGTGCGGCATGCCCTGGCCTTCACATTCGAGCGGTGGAACGGCAAAGGCTATCCGGCCGGCGCGAGTGGCGAGGAGATCCCGCTCGCGATGCGCGTCGTGCATCTCAGCCACGACATGGAGGCGATCGGCCGCCTGTTCTCACCCGAGCACGCCCTCGACGCCGCTCGCGACCGTCGTGGCCGCACGTACGATCCCGAGCTCGCAGACCTCTTCGCCGCCAACGGCGGCGGCTGGTTCGAGCGGCTCGCCAAGCTCGACCCATGGGACGCCGTGCTCGAACTCGAGCCGGAGCCTCACCGCACCCTGGCGGGCGCCGAGCTCGACGACGCCCTCGTGGTCGCCGCCGATTTCATCGACCTGAAGTCGCCGTACATGGGCGGGCACAGCCGCCGATGCGCACAGCTGGCCGGCGACGCCGCGGTCTTGCTGGGGTGCACACCTGACGAGATCACGGCACTGCGCCGAGCCGCCCTGCTCCACGAGTTCGGCACGACCGCGGTCCCGAACTCGATCTGGGACAAGCCGGGTCCGCTCACCCGTTCGGAGTTCGATCGCGTGGAGCTTCATCCGATGCTCACCGAGCAGATGCTCCGACGCTCCCCGGCGCTCGCCGAGCTGAACGCCGTGGCGGCGTCACACCACGAAAAGGCCGATGGGTCGGGTTATCACAAGCGCCTTCGCACCCACGGCGCCGACCGTGAAGCCTGTGCACTCGCCGCGGCGGACATCTACGTGGGCCTTACGACCGAGCGTGCCGACCGACCGGCGTTCTCGGGCGACGCCGCCGCGACCGAGCTTCGGCGGCTCGCCTCGGACGGTGTGCTCGACCACGACGTTGTCGATGCCGTGCTCGCGGCGGCGGGGCACGGGAAACCGGCGGCCGCGACCGCCCGGCGTCCCACGCTCCCCGGAGGGCTCACGGGCCGTGAGGTCGAGGTGCTGCGCCTCGCGGCGAGGGGGCTCACGACGCGGGCCATCGCGGATCATCTCTACATCTCGCCGAAGACCGCTGACCATCACATCCAGCACGTCTACGCGAAGATCGGTGTCTCCACGCGCGCGGCCGCCGCTTTGTGGGCCGTGCAGCACGAAGTCGTCAGCTGAGGCCGCTGCCGACCGATGAGTGTCGGGGACCGCCGGCGTCGGAACGGTGGGGTGGCCGGCACCCTGGCCCTCATCGCGCTGACGAGTGGCAGGCTCGGGGCCGAGCCCGCGACCCCGCCCATCACCTGAGGCCTGACGTCGACATCGCCCCCCATATGGGCGTGCCCGACGTCCGCTTCATCTTCGAGACGGCGCCGATCCCTGACCGCCGTGGGTGGGATCGTGGGGTCGTCGGCGAGGGGGCGGTCGGGGCCAGGTGGGCCGGGCGATACGGGCTGTTCCGTTACGGGGACCGGCGATGGCTCGACGGCGCCATCCCGGACATCAGTGACGCCGCCTCCGGCCCGGTCCGAGTGACGAGCGACGACGCTCGATCGCACGCCATCTTCCAGCCGGTGCCGTCGGTTCCAACCCCCGTGTGGGGGCGAGACGAGTTGGATGCCGGCGAGATATGGAGCTCGAACTCGGTCATCTCCTGGCTGCTCGCGAGCAGTGGCGTCGACATGGACCAGCTTCGGGTTCCGTCCAAGGGCCGTGCGCGCGGCTGAGACGCCGGCATCGAGGTCGCGCGTCGCGATAGCATCCCGCTGTCGCGGGGGTTCGAGCGGTCGATCTGAGGGAGCGACGAGCCCCCCGCCCTCGACCCTCGTGCGCCCCCCGTAGCTCAGTAGATAGAGCATCGGTTTCCTAAACCGTGTGCGGAAGTTCGATTCTTCCCGGGGGCACGATCCGAGGGTATGCATCGCTCCGTGCGCTGACCTCCGATGGATCCGCGGAATCTCCAGTCCCGGCTCCCTGGCGCGACCCCTCCCCCTTGCTCCGCGATACTAGTATCGCTGCATGTTTGATCAGGAGAGGCTCGCTGATCCGGGATTCGCTGTCGTCCCCGTGACCGAGCGCCAGATGGCGATCGACACCCTCGTTACCGCCTTCACGGCCGACCCCGTCGTCCGGTGGTTCTACTCGGACCCATGGAGGTATGTGGGTCACTACGGGGACTTCGTGAAGGCCTTCGGCGGCCAGGCTTTCGATGAAGGATCAGCCTGGCGGCTCGGAGACTTCCATGCGTCCGCGCTGTGGCTCAAGCCGGACTCGGAACTCGATGGCGACGCCATCGTCGCCCACTTCGAAGCAACCGTTGATCCGGCGAAGCTCGATGATCTCTTGGCTGTGATAGAGCAGATGGATGCGGGGCATCCGCCCGAACCCCATTGGTATCTCGCCTGGATCGGCGTCGATGCCAGGATGAGGGGCCGAGGCCTCGGCAACGAATTGATGCAGCGATGCCTCGACATCGTCGACGCGGAGCATGCGCCGGTCTACCTGGACAACACCAACCCGGAGAACTTCCCGTTCTACGAGCGCTTCGGATTCCGGATCACGAGCGAGTCCCAGCACGGTGCCTGCCCGCCCCTCTACGGGATGCTTCGGGATGCTCGGTAACCGGGAGGCCGCGATACCTTCAAAGGCAACTCCGACGGGAGTGGGAGGGAGACGGTCATGAGCGACACCACCGAGACCGCGATCCTTGCGGGAGGCTGCAACTGGATCATGCAGCAACTGCTTCGGTATCCAGAAGGCGTCATCTCGACCCGGATCGGATTCATGGGTGGGTATGGCGAGAACCCGACCGAGAAGGACTCTGGGGGCCACGCGGAAGTCGTCGAAGTCATCTTCGATCCGGAGCGGCTCACCTATCGGGGTCTTCTCGAGCTCTTCTTCGTCACTCACCGGGCCGACCTCGACGAAAGCGTGGTCGGGTCCCTCTACCGCTCCGAGATCTTCTGCACGAGCCCGGAGCAGCGGCGCGTTGCCGAGGCCATGATCCGCGATGTCGATGCCGCGGAGCACTGGCTGGGCAAGACCGTAACCAGGGTCAGCGATGCCGGCGTGTTCTGGGAGTTGGGGCCCGAGCATCAGGACTACCTCCAGCGGTTCCCCAACGTCTCACCGCCGCCCTTCCCCAGCGTTTCCTAAACCGTGTGCGGAAGTTCGATTCTTCCCGGGGGCACTCGCCGGCCTACACTTCGTCCATGCGGTTCCTGTTCGTAGGACTCGACTATGGCGGAACGTGGAAGCCGACCCTTGGCCTCGCGGGCATGCTCGTCGATCGTGGCCACAGCGTCGTGGTCTTGGGCTCGCCGGCCATGCGCGAGCGATGCGAGTCGAAGGGGTGCGACTTCATCGCTCTTCCGGCAGAGCTGGATGAAGAGCCTGGAACGGCGATCGAGGATGACGACTGGGCTCGCTACGTCGAGATCGTGTGCGGCCCGATCATCGCCGAAGCGTTGGGCCCCGCGGCGGCAAGTGCAGCCTCGGACGTTCTCGTCATCGACTGCCTGCTGTATGGCGCGCTGTCTGCCGCCGAACTCCTCGATCTTCCCGTCGCGATGATCGTCCACTTCCTGGCCTACGAGAGCCTGCACGATGATCCCGAGTTCTGGGACGAAGACCAGGTTGCCGCCGTGAACCCGACACGAGCGAAGCTCGGCCTCCCTCCCCTCCCGGCAAGCGGTGGCGCGCTCCAACTCTGGAGCACCCCAGAAGTCGCGTTCTCGCTTCCACCGGAGGAATGGACGACGACCCCCCTACCGGACAACGTGGTGATCGTCGGCCCGATCGCGAACGAGCCTGCGCGAGACGGCATCTGGGATTTCCCCTGGGCGACCGATGATCCGCGTCCCATGATCGTCATCAGTCTGAGTTCCACGTACATGCATCAGGAATCAGCGCTCGAACGTTTGGCGCAGGCAGCGGATCCGCAAGACGCGAACGTCGTTCTCTCTCTGGCGGGCGCTCTTCCGGCGTCGGCCATCCAACTGCCCGATGGCATCGTCGTCCGCGACTGGATCAACTTCGAAACCGTACTGCCGCACGCCGCGCTGTTCGCGACCCACGGAGGGCAGGCTTCCGTCTCCGAAGGACTCGTTCATGGGGTCCCGATGTTGATTCTCCCCCTGGGGCGGGATCAATCAAGGGTCGGAAAGCATCTCGCGGAGTACGGAGCTGGCATCCTGCTTGACGAGGATGCATCGACCGCGGCGATCAGGGAGACGATGGAAACCATCCTCGCCGACCCGGGCTTCCGAAGCCGATCTGACCAACTTGGTGCGTCGATCCGATCGTTTGGCAATGGTCGGCGAGCTATCGATATCCTCGAAGGTCTCACCAGGGCACGCGTTTCGTAAACCGTGTGCGGAAGTTCGATTCTTTCCCGGGGGCACCTCGGTCGGACCGTGGCCGGGGAGGGCTACACCCCGAAGCGGTCTTTGTTGGCCCGCGCCCAGTCCTCGAAGCTCTGTAGCTCGGGATTCAGCGAGCGAACGACGTCCAGATCACGCGCTCCGACGTAGTCATCCTCGAAGTCGTGCTTGAACTGGAACATGTTGCCTATGTCGTCCGCACCTGGGAAGCCGAACGAACGGAAGACCTCTGGAGGCACGTCCTGATAACGAACCTCCTCGCCGAGGACCTCTGAGAGTGTGGCGACCATCTCGAAGACCCGCAGGTGTTCGCCCGCGATCGCCACCCGTGAACCGATCAACTCGTCGCCACGTTCGAACACCCCGTAGGCCGTCCGTCCGACGTCCTCGCCCGCGATCCCGGGGAGGCGTGCCTCTCCCATCGGGAGGGTAAGGGCCAGGACCCCGTCGTCGCCGCGCGCCACCATGCCGAAGAGGCTCTCCCAGAAGAACGCGGTCGCCAGGTAGGTGGTCGGTGCGCCGGCCTCGGCGAACAGGCCGTCCGCCTCGCCCTTGCCGTCAAAGTGCGGCACCTTGTAGTTCTCGGCCAGGGTCGGCATCCGATCGTCATGGAGCGGGATCCACTTCCTGGTGTCCTCGAGGGTGGACCAGATCACGTGATGCACCCCAGCCTCCACGCTGGCGCGGGCGATGTTGGCTGCCTGCGCCTGCTCACGCTGGACGGAGAAGACCTCCCAGTAGTTGGTCACGCCGAAGACGCCGTGGGCGCCGGCGAAGGCGGTCGCCAGGCTGGCCTGGTCGTCGAGGTCAGCTTGCACCACGTCTGCGCCGCGTTCGGCGAGTGCGTGCGCAGCGTCGGAATCGGGGTTGCGCGTCAGGGCGCGGACCGTGAACCCTTCCTCCGGGTCGTCGAGGATCGCGCGGGCGAGTCCCCCGCCTTGGGTTCCGGTGGCTCCGACGACTGCGATCACCTTGCCGTCCGACATCGCGCGCCTTCCTTCCCGTTCGTTGACGTGTGGATAGTTGCGTACGCAAGGACCATACTGTGCATGTAGTTGAATCGTCAACTACATGCACGGTACCCTGAGCGCATGTCGTCGAAGACCCGCATGGGCGTCGATACCCCGCAGATGGAGGCGTTCAGGGACCTGATGCGCGTCCAGTACGAACTCAGACGCCTCCTGGACCACGACCTTCAGCAGGAGGTGGGCCTGTCGATGACCGAGTACTGGGTGCTCCTGACCCTGCGATACGCGCCGGAAGGGAGCCTCCCGATCGGGGACCTCTCCTGCGAGGCGCATCTGACGAAGAGCGGTGTGACGAGGCTCGTCGACAGGATGGAACGGGCCGGGACGGTCGAGCGGGTCGTCGACGAGGCCGACCGGCGCAGCGTGCGAGCGATGATCACGGACACGGGTCGGGCTGAGCTACGGAGGGCCTGGCTCGTCCACCGTCGCGGCATCGACGAGTACTTCGGGGCGCGTCTGTCGGACGCCGAGGCAGCGACGCTGGGCGAGCTTCTTCGCAGGGTCGCCCCCGATCTGGATCCGCCAGGCGTGCCCTAGACCGATGACGACGCTCGACCGGGAGGGGTTCGTTCGATGTCTTGGCGAGGCATCCGTGAGGCAGTCATCGGGCATCCCCTAGCTGGTCGGCGATGTGTCGGCGCAGGTCTCGCACGGTCGACGCGAATGAAGCCAGCCGCTCGGGCGACACCCCAGCTCCGAGCCGGACTGCGAGTTCGTTACCGAGCGAGCCCTGGGCCACTTCGAGCACGCGCCGTCCGGCAGGGGTGAGGGTGACGACCGATGATCGAGCGTCGTTGGGGTTCGGGGCACGTACACACCAACCTGCGTGCTCGATGCGATCGACCAACTTGCTCACGCCGCCCACCGTGATCGACAACGCCTCCGCGATGTCGACGACCCGACAGTCGACGACGCGGTCCACCACCTCCATCGGCTCGAACCAGGACAACGGCAGGTCGTGTTCTCCGCGGAGCCGGTGGTCGACCAGATCCCAGAGCTCCGTCTCCAATCTCACCAGATCGCTGAACAGACCCACGAGCTCTACGGGTGGAGCCCCAGACGGATGATATTTGACTTCCATGGAATGAACCGTAACTCGAGGCCGTTACATTCCATGGAAGCTACCTTCGGAAGGAGCCGATCCATGAGCACCAGCGAGAACGAGATTCGAGACCTGCTCGCCATCTACGAGCGGTCCCTCAACACCAGTGACGCTGACCTCGCAGCATCCTGCTACGCCGCCGACGGCATCTTCATGCCCACAACGCTGCCGACCGTCACCGGCGCCGACATGGCCGACGGGTACCGACAGATCTTCGAGGCGATAGGCCTGAACGTCACGTTCACCATCGACGAGCTCGCGGTCACCAGCGACGACACCGCGTACGCGTTGACCCGCAGCAACGGAACACAGACCGTTCTCACCACCGGGGACGAGTCGGCCGAATCCAACCGCGAGATCTTCCTGTTCCAGCGGGCCGACGCGGAAGGCTGGAAGATCGCCCGCTACATGTTCAACAAGCCCGAGTAGCCAGCCTCGCGGATCTACGGGCGGACGAGCCCGGCGAGCCTCGGAACGAACACCTGGCGGCAGGCGCCAGCAGACGGCGGCGCGCCGCCAGGGGGGCCGGGGACGGGTCTCCGCGGCTATCCGTCCATCAACCGGGGCATCGAGGACTCGCTGTTCATCAACCGGGCCTCCGCGAGCGTTGGCGTCGCCAGATGGTCGACCAGCTCGGCTAGGGGAGCCTGTCAACGCCCTCACACTGGTGCGCTGTCGCTGGCCGGCCAGCCGTCGCGGCGGCATAACCCACGCGACGGTCAAGGAAGCGCCCGCGCTGGCGGCAGCCTGCGCCGATCCTCCGCGTGACCCCGGTCGAGTGAGCGCCGGGAGTTCTTCCACCCTCTACACTCGTGAGGAGGCTTGACTACGGGCCCGGCGGGAGGGTTTCTTGCTGGGCTGCCTGCTCGCCCGGCCCCCGGCCCTCGTGCCCTCGTAGCTCAGTGGATAGAGCACCGGTTTCCTAAACCGGGTGTCGCAGGTTCGATTCCTGCCGAGGGCACCAACGGAGTGTCGAGTTTCGGGGGATGCTCGACGTGCCATGTCCCACCCGCCGTGGGACGTTCGCCTCCTGACCCCGGATCGCGTCTGAGCCACCCTGGGATGTGGGCAGTACGAACGTGCCCAGAAGGTGACGACGTGCAGACCATCACAGCCGGCAGATCGCTCGACCGTCGCGGTAAGTCGATCACCACGTACGTCCTGAACGACGCGGCCATGGAGCTCCGCTCCATGGATGAAGGGGACGTCCTCGAGCTCATGACGGACGACTTCGAACCGTTCAGGTCCGACGTGGCCGTCTGGTGCTCGCTCGTTGGGCACAAGCTCCTGACGCCCGAGTCGATCGCCGAGGG
>JAOUEA010000024.1 GCA_029858935.1 Actinomycetota bacterium | reverse complement strand
TCCTTGTCCTCCTGCAGGTCGCGGTGATACCCGAGCGGAAGACCCTGCAGCAGTGCGGCCAGCCCGGCGAAGTCGGCGCCGACGCGAGCCGCCTTTCCGCGCACGAGCTCCAGGGTGTCCGGGTTCCGCTTCTGGGGCATCATGCTCGAGCCCGTGGAGTACGCCTCGTCGAGCCGGGCCCACCCGAGCGATTCGTCGGTGAACCGCGCGAGGTCGGCGGCCACCCGTGACAGATGCGTCGCGGCGATCGCCGTGACGGCTAGGAACTCCTGGACGAAGTCCCGATCGCTGACGGCGTCGATCGAGTTGTCGAACGCGCGGTGCATGCCGAGGCGAGCAGCCGTCATGTCCGGGTCGAGGCCGAGCGTCGATGTGGCCGTCGCACCGGCGCCGAGCGCAGACGTCGACGCGCGAACCGACCACTCGCGCAGGCGTTCGAGATCGCGCCTGAGCGCCCACGCGTGCGCCAGCAGGTGATGGCCGAGCGTGACCGGCTGCGCGAGACGAGCGTGCGTCACCCCCGGCATCACCGTGTCTGCGTGCTCTCTCGCCCGGGCGATCAGACCCTCGACGAGCGCGACGATGAGGCCGTCGATACGCCGCCCCGAGGCAAGCAGCCACAGCCGGAGATCGGTCACGACGAGGTCGTTGCGGGAACGGCCGGCGTGCAACTTCGCCCCGAGGTCGCCGAGACGGTCCGTGACGCCACGCTCGATCGCCGAGTGCACATCCTCGTCGGCGTCGTGGAACGTGAACCTCCCCTCGGCGATGTCGTCACCGACCGCCGCGAGCGCCTCCTCGAGGGCGGCGGCTTCCCCGACATCGAGCAGCCCGGCATCCTGCAGTGCCCGCACGTGCGCGATCGAGGCGTCGACGTCGACCGAGGCGAGGCGCACGTCGAAGTCCAGGGAGCGGCCGAGCGCGTGGGCCTCGGGAGCCGGCGGCGTCGAGAAACGTCCCGACCACAGCGGCGCGTCGCGCTCGGTCACGTGCCGGTTCCTTGCTTCGCCGACCAGACCTTGAGTGGCAAGCCGTACAGCCGCACGTAGCCCTCGGCATCCGACTGGTCGAAGGCGTCGCCGCTGCCGTAGGTCGCGAGCGACAGGTCATAGAGCGAGGAACCGCTCCGTCGACCGACCACCGTGCACGACCCGGGCTCGAAGCGAAGCCGTACCTCACCGCTCACCGGTGCCTGGGTCGCGTCCACGTATGCGTCGATCGCCGCCCTCAGCGGCGAGAACCATTGACCGTCGTAGACGAGGTCGGCCCAGCGGTGCTCGAGGAGCGGCTTGTGGTGAGCGAGGTCGCGCTCGAGCGTGAGGTCCTCGAGCGCGCGGTGCGCGGCGATGATCGCGAGCGCACCCGGCACCTCGTAGAGTTCGCGGCTCTTGATGCCCACCCGACGATTCTCGATCATGTCGACCCGGCCGAACCCAAAGGCGCCCCCCAGAACGTCGAGGCGACGGATCACCTCAGCCAGACCCAGGGTCTCGCCGTCGAGCGCCGCGGGCACACCGCGCTCGAAGGCGACCGTCATCTCGGCGGGCTCGGTCGGCCGGGTCGCGGTCGGAGCCGTGCGTTCGAACGCGTCCTCGGGGGGCGCGACCCAAGGGTCCTCGAGCGGACCGCACTCGGCCGTGCGACCCCATAGATTCTCGTCGACCGAGTACGTGGTCACCACGTTCGCGATCGGGATGCCCCACTCGGCCGCGAGCGCGACGGCCTTCTCGCGCGGGATGTTCGCATCGCGGATCGGAGCGAGCACCTCGAGGTCCGGCGCCAGGACCCCGAATGAGACCTCGAATCGCACCTGGTCGTTTCCTTTGCCGGTGCAGCCGTGCGCCACGACGCCGGCGCCGACCTCGCGGGCGACCCTCACGACTTCCTCGACGATGCACGGGCGTGCGAGACCCGAGACCATCGGGTACTTCCCTTCATAGAGACCGTTGGCCTTGATCGCAGGCGTCAGGAACTCGGCTGCGTACCGATCGACGGCGTCGATCACGCGCACGCTTGCCGCTCCGGCCTTCGCACCGCGGTCGACGATCTCGTCGAAGTCCTCGCGTTGGCCGACGTCGACGCCGACCGCGTGAACCTCGTAGCCCTGCTCGGTCAACCAGCGGATCGTGACCGAGGTGTCGAGCCCGCCGCTGTAGGCGAGTACGGCCTTCTTCGAATGCGTGTCCATCACCGTGCCTCCATGATGTGTGTCAGTGATCGTTCGATCGCGAGTGGCTTCACGCCCACGCGGCCGAGGACCAGGATCGTGTTGTCGCCCGCGATCGTGCCGGCCACCTGCTCCAGACCGGCGCGATCGATGCCTTCGGCCAGGGCCGCGGCGGCACCGGGCGAGGTTCGGACGATCAGGCCCCCATCCGTGGCGACGAACGACAAGGCGAACTCGTCGAGCAGGTGCCGCAGCAACACCACCGGGCCGTGGGAACCTGCATCACCCGGCACCATGTATCTCGTGCCCTCTGCGTCGTGGACGCGCGCGAGACCGAGTTCCTCGATGTCGCGACTGATCGTCGACTGCGTGGCCTCGATGCCCAGCGACGCGAGGCGCTCTCGGATCTCGTGCTGGCTCGACAGCCGCTCGCGTTCGATCAACCCGAGGATCGATTGCTGTCGCTTGGGCTTCGACCCCCCGTTGGCGCGGCTCATGAGGAAACCCCGTGCGCCGGCGCGAGCGCCGCCGCCACAGCGGCACCGAACGCCCCGGCCGCGATCTCGACGTCGTCGTCGCTCGCGATGAGCGGCGGCGACATGCGCACGACATCGGGACCCGCGGCGCTGGCGAGTACTCCTTCGTCGATCATCGCGACCACCGCCTCGTCGGCGACCGGCCGAGGGAGCTGGAACCCCCACAGGCATCCTCGTCCCCGCGCCTCGACCACCGCATCGGCGGGCGCCGCCGCCACGGCAGCGACCGGCAGCATCTCGCCGATCGCTCGAGCTCGGGCCAGGAGGTGCTCACGCTCGATCGTGTCGAGCACGGCGAGCGCACCCGCGCTCACGACCGGGCCTCCTCCGAACGTCGACGCATGGTCTCCCGGTGCGAAGGAGATGCTTTCGCGCGCAAGCATCGCGCCGGCGGGCAGCCCTCCGCCCAGGGCCTTCGCCAGGGTGAGCACGTCGGCCATGACACCCGAGTGGTGAAGCGCTGCCCAGTCGCCGCACCGACCCACGCCCGACTGCACCTCGTCGGCGACGAGGAGGGCGTCGCGCTCGCTACAGAGCCGACGCACGTCTCGCAGGTACGTGTCTTCGAGCGGGCGCACACCGCCCTCCCCCATCACGGGTTCGAGGAGCACGGCCCCGACGTCGTCGGTCATCGCGGCGGCGAGTGCATCGAGATCTCCAGGCGGCACGAACCGGAACCAGTCGACCAAGGGCTCGAACGCGGCCCGCTTGCCCGGTTGCCCGGTGGCGGCCAGTGCCGCGATCGTGCGACCGTGGAACGAGCCCTCGAGCGCGACGATCGCCGGTCTGCCGAGCGCGATGCCGCGCTTGCGCGCGAGCTTGATCGCAGCTTCATTGGCCTCGGCGCCCGAGTTGCAGAAGAAGACACGGGCATCGGGCACGGGCATCAGCGCAGCGAGTCGCCTCGCGAGCTTGGCTTGAGGCGAGGTCGCGTAGAGGTTGCTGACCATGTCGAGCATGCCGAGCTGATCGCGCACGGCCGCGAGCCACGCAGGGTGCGAGTGTCCGAGTGCGTTGACACCGAGCGATCCGGCGAAGTCGAGGAACTCGCGCCCACCCTCGTCCCATACCCGAGTTCCCGCCCCGCGCACGAGCGTCACCGGATATCGAGCATAGGTCGGCATCACGTGCGGCTCGTTCACGGCTGCGGACCCCGCACGTCGGGCGTCACCATCGTGCCGACGCCTTCGGGCGTGAACAACTCGAGCACGAGTGAATGCTCGACCCGTCCATCCACGAAGTGCACGCGGCCAACGTCAGCGGCCAGAGCCGCGACGGCGCTCTCGAGCTTCGGGATCATGCCTCCGCCGACCACCCCAGGCTGAGCGAGCAGTTCCGCGCACTGCGCGGACGAGAGCTCGCTCAGCAGGTCTCCGGTGGGTCCGATCAACCCCGGCACGTCGTTGATGAAGACGAGCTTCTCCGCGCCGAGCTCGATCGCGAGCTGGCTCGCCACGACGTCGGCGTTGACGTTGTAGGACTGCCCGGTCGTCTCGTCGACCGCGATGCTCGCGACCACCGGCACGAACCGCTCGCGGGTGAGCGTGCGCAGCACGTCGGCGTTCACGTGCACGACCTCGCCGACGAACCCGAGGTCGGGGCCGGACTGTTTCCGCGCCAGCAACAGGCCACCGTCGACGCCGGACAGTCCCACCGCCCGCACGCCACCAGCCACCAACGAGGCCACGACCTCGGTGTTGAGCTTGCCCGCGAGGACCATGGTCGCGACATCGAGGGTCGCCGCGTCGGTGACCCGGAGCCCGTCGACGAACATCGTCTCGATGCCGAGCCGCTCGCTCAGGTCGGTGACCTGCGGACCCCCGCCGTGCACCACCACAGCGGTGACGCCCGCGCTCTGCAGGAGCGCGACATCTTCGGCGAACGACGACGCGAGCCCGACGGTGTCCATCGCGGCGCCGCCGTACTTCACGACGATCACCTTGCCGTGGTGCTCGCGCATGAACGGAAGCGCCTCGAGTAGCGTGCGTGCCTTCGCGACCGTGCGTTGGCGGATCTGAGGCGGAAGATCGATCGTCACGTCGTGTACTCCCCGTTGATGCGCACGTACTCGTAGCTCAGGTCGCAGCCGTAGGCGCGGCTCGTGCCACGGCCGTCGCCGAGGCGCACGCTCACGGCGATCTCGGCTTCCTTCATCGCCGCGCGGGCCCGCTGGGCCAGCGCCGAGGCGGGCTCGAAGTAGGCGGGCGGGATCACTCCCCCGATCGCGACCTCTACCCCGCCGATCGAGACGTCGAGGCGCGCGGCGTCGACCGGTGCGTGGGCGGCGCCGACGGCCTGCAGGAATCGCCCCGGATTCGGATCGCCGCCAAAGACCGCGGTCTTCACGAGCGGCGAGTCGGCGACGGCCTTTGCCACCCGTCGCGCGTCGTCGTCGCTCTCGGCGCCGTCGACTTCGACGATCATCACGTGGGTCGCGCCCTCGCCGTCGGCGATCAACTGCGCCACCAGCGACTGCCCGACCTCGTCGAACCCGGCCGAGAGCTCGCGCCACGCCTCGGTACCGGGAGTGACGGGCTCCCGCCCCGCGGCGCCGCTCGCGAGCAGCACCACCGTGTCGTTCGTCGACGTGCACCCGTCGACGGTCAACCCGTCGAACCTCGGCGCCAGACACCCGGCAGCGAGTCGTTGAAGGTCCTCGCGCGCCACAGCCGCGTCGGTCGTCAGGAACGCAAGCATGGTCGCGAGGCTCGGCGCGACCATGCCCACGCCTTTCGCGCAGCCCCCCACCCGGAAGGTCCCGGCGTGGGCGCTCGCCTGCTTGTCCACGGTGTCGGTGGTCATGATCGCCCGGGCGAACGACTCGCCGCCGTCGGCCGAAAGCGCGCCGACGAGCGTCGGCATCGCCGTGCACATCTGCGAGACATGCAACGGCTCTCCGATGACTCCGGTCGAGCTCGGCAGCACCTCCTCCGCCGACGCCCCGATGAGCGCTGCGAACGCGGCGCTCGTCGCCATCGCTTCATCGATGCCCCGGGAGCCCGTGCCCGCGTTCGCTTGACCGCTGTTCACGAGCACGGCGCGTACGCGGCCGCGCCCGATGCGGTCTCTCCCGACCTGCACGGGCGCGGCCGCCACGGCGTTGGTGGTGAACAACGCCGCCGCCGTCGTGCCCGCATCGCCGACGAGCACGCCGAGATCGGGCTGGCCACTCGGTTTGAAGCCGGCCGTCACCCCCGCGGCGCGGAACCCCGGCGGGTACGTCACGCTCACGGGTAGACCGCCAGGGCCGGCAGACCGTCGGCCTCGTCGAAACCGACGGCGAGGTTCAGGTTCTGGATCGCCTGTCCGGCAGCACCCTTCACGAGGTTGTCGACCGCGCCCACGACGACCGCCGTGCCGGTGCGCGCGTCGGCGATCGCCTGCAGCTCGATCACGTTCGTCCCCCGGACGCGCTTGGAATCCACCATCCCGCCGGGCGCCAGCACCCGCACGAAGGGGCACCCCGCGTAGGCAACCGTAAGCGCCTCGGTGAGCGCCTCGGTCGTCGTGCCCTCGGTGAGCGTCGCGTAGCTCGTCGTCAGCACGCCTCGCACCGCGGGCACGAGGTGCGGCACGAACAGCACGGGCGGCGCCACGCCCGTCGCGAGCTCCAGCCCGCGCTCGATCTCGGGGGTGTGCTGGTGGCCGGGCACGCGGTACGGCCGCATGCTCTCCTCGGTCGAGGCGTAGCTCGTCGATTCGCTCGCAGCCTTCCCGGCGCCGGAGAGGCCCGTCTTCCCGTCGACGCGGATCGAGCCCGGCTCGAGCAGCCCCGCGCCCAGCGGCGGCACCAGGCCGAGGAGTGCGGCGGTCGCGTAGCATCCGGCGTTCGCGATGAGCTCGGCTCCGACCGTCTGCGCGCCGAACAGCTCCGGGATGCCGTAGACCGCCTCCTCGAGCAGCGCCGGCGCCGGGTGTTCGAACCCGTACCACTCGGGGTACGCCTCAGCAGGAAGCCGGAAGTCCCCGGCCAGATCGATCGCCCGCACGCCCGCCTCGAGCAGCGAGGGCACGAGCGCGGCGCTCGTGCCGTTGGGAAGGGCACAGAACACGACGTCGGCACCTGCGGCGATCGTCTCGGGCTCGATCGGCTCCAACGACTGCCCACCGATCGGCAACGACGCGAGATGCGGATGGACCTCGCCGAGCGACCTCCCTGAGGACTCCCTCGCACCGAGGAACGTCACCTCGGCCCGTGGGTGCCCCGCGAGCAGCCGGACGAGCTCTCCCCCGGCATAGCCGGAGGCCCCGAGCACACCGACACGGAGGACCGATCCCATGATGCATGATTATGCACCTTCTGCATAAACATGACCACCGTGGCCACGGAAGGCCCGCGCCCGGGCGGGATGGTGCGGTGCGTTCATGCCCCGCGGCAGGGGATGCGCCACGGGCCGAGGGCGAGTCGCTTCTTCAGGAAGTTGAAGTCGTGTGCGTTCGCATCGGCGCAGAACTCGGCGGTCTCGAGCTTGTACTCGACACCGAACACGGCCTTGCCGGCATCGACGAACCGATCGAGCCGACCGCACTCGTCGTACTGATGGCACTGCTCGTTGAGCGCCGCGTCGAAGTACGGAACCAGTGCACGGACCTGGCCGAGATCGTTCTTCAGCAGCGCGGCCAGCCCTCGCCGATGGGCGGCGTTGGCGAGGAACACGTTGTAGCGCAGTTGGTCGGCGGCGTTCAGCGGGAATCCCGTTCGATTCGCGTATCCATCGACGTTGTCGAACTCGACCGCATCGAACCCCTTGCGCGCGCACATGTCGAGCCTGCGCTCGATGATCGGGCGCAACGCCGCACGCCGGCGCACGTCGAGCCAACGCTCCCCCGGCCAACCGTTGTCGTTCCCCAGCACGCGATCGGGGAACCGCCGGGCGTCCGGTCGCCATCGTTCCCACGACCCGGCGCTGATGTAGCAGACGACGTCGCTGCCGCCGCCGTGCAACCGGCTCACGACCCCTCGTGGCACGTCGAACGCATCGACGTCGTACATGTCGACGTCGAACGAGGTGTCGACAGGGCCCTGCAGCTGCCATTGCCAGCTCGTCTCGAGCGCCGGCGACCAGCAGCCTGGGCACGGCACCGGATCGGGCAGCTCGCGCGGACGCGACGCCGGCGATGCGGTGCCCGCCCCGGCGACGGCGACGGCGAGCCAGCAGCACACCAGGGCGGCCATGGCCCGGCGCATCACGAGTGGTCTCGACCGGGCGTTCGGGGCATCTCGATCACGGGTCACTCCGGCCGATCCAGTCGGATCGTCGAGAGCATCGCCTCGGTCTGCTCGATGGCAGCGGTCAGCCACGCGCCGGTCTGCATGCCCCGGAGATCCTCGCGCGGGAACACGAACTGGTTCAGCGCTTCGTCGGAGCCGACCTGCAAGCCGCGATCGGCCAGGTAGTCGCCGAGGGCGAACTCCCAGCTGAAGATCGCAGTGCCGTCGTCAGCGGCATGCACCGAGTAGGTCATGAACCGGTTCGGATGGCTCTCGAACAGACGCGTGCCGCCGCTGCCGAACGCTCGCTGCTCGCTCTGGCGGAAGCCCAGCTTCGTCAGCGCCTCGTCGAACTCCACGGACGGCAGCTTGCCACAGGATCAGAGAACGACCGACAGCGGGCCGGCGTCGTGGTCGGAGATCGCGCGCTCGTCGCCCGGTTCCAGCGGGTCGGCCGAGGCCGCCCGTGCCCGCGCGATCGAGCCACGCGCCTTGCCCAGCTGGGAGCGGAACTCGTCGGCACCGTTCGTGATCATCGTGCCGGCCCTGGCGAACCGATTCTCGACGACCGATTCGAGCGAGTCGAGCACCCCGCCGATCTCGGCCAGGGTCGCCTGCACGTCGGCCGCGCCACCGAGGCGCTGCACGAGCGAATAGAGGAACAGCACGATCGGCAGTGCAGCCGAGTACGGCACGATCACGACCCCGTACGCGTAGGCGTCTGCGTGTGCTCGCCGCAAGATCTCGTACGCGGCGTCAGGCACCGCGGCGACCGCCACCGGCGCCGTCACCGCCGGATCGAGGTACTGAGCGACCTCCTTGGCCCGCAACGCGACCGCTTTCTCGACGGCCCTGGCGCAGGCGTCGCGGCCGACCCCCTCCGCGGCCGCTTCGAGCGCCTCGAGCTCGGCGAGCGCGGTCCACTTCGAGTCGATCGGAAGCCGGCGTCCGTCGGACAAGAGCAACCCGAACTCCACGACCTTGCCGCCCACCCGGAAATCGGTGACCAGCATCGACGGCGGCAATGCGGCGAGGTGGTCGCGCAGGACATGCTCACCCGCGCGGCCTTTCGAGGCACCACCTGCCAGCACCGTGGAGAGCCTGCGGATCACCTCTCGTTGCTCCCCCTCCGCGGTGCGCCGCTCTTGCGCGCGAACGGTCAGCTCCTGCAGCGCCCGCCTGGCGCCCTCGACGCCCTCGCGCAACTGCTCGCCGGCCAGGTCGCGCACCGAGGCCGCATCGGCGAGCCGGCGCAGCTCGGCAGCCTGCACCTCGAGCCGCGCCTCCACCCTCGAGGCCGCACCACCGGGCGCGAGCTCCCCGGTCGCGTCGGCGCTCCTTCGGTCGGCGACACGGCGCGCGCTCGCCACCAGCGAGCCGACGACGAGTCCGAGCACGACGGCCAGCAGCGCGATGCCTATCTGTTCGCTCATGGGGTCCTCCTGAGGTCGGGGAAGTCGGCCACGACGGTACCCCGGGCCTCCGACACGGCCGGCGGCGAGACAGGCGAGCCTCTGCTGCGCCACGATGTGGCCGTGTTCGGCCACCTGCGCCTCATGTTCGTCCGTCACCACCTCGCCCTCAGACGGGTCGGCGTCGCCGTGCTGGCCGCGGCGCTCGGGCTGCTGGTCGCCGGCGGCACCATCCGGGTGCTCCGCGCGGCCGATCGCGACCCCCCGCGGCCCGCGGCGACCGCCACGCCCTCGGCCGAGTGGACCGCCGCGCTCGACGCACCCGTCACCGGCCTCGCCCTCGACGATGGCCGCGTGTACGTGTCCAGCAGCCGCCTCGGCGTCTTCCCGGTGTCGTGCGTCGAGTCGGCTCGAGGTTGTGCGCCCCGGTGGCACGGAGCGACCTCAGGAGGGCCTCTGTCGGCGCCGACCGTTCAGGACGATCGGGTCTTCGTCGGATCGTCCGATGGACGGCTCTTCGCGTTCGCGTCGACCTGCGGCGAGCGCGAGTGCCTGCCCGAATGGGTCGGCGACGCCGGATCCGGTCAGGTCTCGCGACCCGCCGCCAACTTCGACCTCGTCTACGTCACCTCCGAGGAGCTCTCTGCGTTCCCGGTGGGGTGCGCGAGCGACGATGAAGCATGCCCCCCGGCATGGACCGCGCGCGTGCCCGGCCGCCCGGCCGACGGCCCGCCGGCGCTCGGCGGCGGGCTCGTCATCGTCGGCTCGTCGTCGACGCGCGGAGGCGTCGTCGCTTTCCCCGCGGCGTGCCGCGACGGGTGTGAGCCGGCCTGGACCGGCCGCACGGAGGGCCCCGCGAGCGCCGTGGCGGCCGACGACACCTTCGCCTACACCGTGGCGCGCGGGCAGCTGCTGGCGTTCCCCTTGTCGTGCACGGGCCGGTGCAAGCCCGAGTGGCGAGCGCCCTTCGTCCCGGGAGCGCAGTTCGCGACCGGGGCGACGAGCGCGCCAGCGGTCGCCGACGGCCTGGTATTCGTCGGCGACGACGACGGGCACCTGTGGGTGTTCAGGGCTGGGTGCGACACGGCCCGATGCACGGCGATCGCCCGCTTCGACGTGTCGACGTCCCCGCTCTACACCCCCGTGATCGACGGGGACCTCGCCATCGTCACCACCGCCAGCGGCGCGGTCGCCCGCGTGCGACTCGACTGCGGCGATGACGAGGACTGCCGGCCGGTGCGGGTGCGCCTGCTCGACGCCGAGGCGTCGGCTCCAGCGCTGCTCGCACCCGAGACCACGATCGTCGGCACGGATGACGGCACGCTCGAGTCGTTCGCCTGGTAGACCTACCTCCATGGTCGCACCTGGGATCGATCGCGAGAGACTTCGAGCATTGAAGGATCGCGAAGACGCCGCCTTCACCGAGAGCCACGCTGCGTCGGTCGCGGTGTGGGAGCGAGCCAAACCCGTGATGCCGAACGGTGTGCCGATGTCCTGGCTTCGCTCCTCCTACGACCACCCTC
The DNA here is from genome assembly GCA_029858935.1 of Actinomycetota bacterium. Lineage (GTDB taxonomy): Bacteria > Actinomycetota > UBA4738 > UBA4738 > HRBIN12 > JAOUEA01. The sequence goes on along the minus strand of JAOUEA010000024.1, from coordinate 8,027 downwards.
CGATCTTCGTCGCCGAGGGCAAGGGCGCGCGGTTCCGCGATGCCGACGGGCACGAGTACGTCGACTTCAACATCGCCGACATGTCGATGTTCCCCGGCTACGGACCCGAACCGGTGGTCGAAGCGGTCTCGCGCGCGATCGCGACGGGGGCGCAGTTCCTGTTGCCCAACGAGGATGCTGTCTGGGTCGCCGAAGAACTCGGCCGCCGGTTCACCCTTCCGAAGTGGCAATTCACGCTGTCCGCCACCCATGCGAACATCGAGGTGATCCGGGTGGCTCGCGTCTTCACCGGCCGCGACAAGGTGCTCTTCTTCGATGGGAAGTATCACGGTCACTTCGACGAGACGCTCATCGAGCTCGTGGACGGCACACTCGTCCCCGAGGAAGCGGGCCTGCCGAACGACGCGATCTCCAAGACCGAGATCGTGCCGTTCAACGACCTCGAGGCGCTGTCCGCCGTGCTGGAGAGGCGCGAGGTCGCCGTCGTGATCACCGAACCGGTCCTCACGAACAACGTGGGCCTTCAGCTCCCCGACGACGGGTTCCACGACGGGCTCCGAACGATCACACGCGACACGGACACGCTCCTGGCCTACGACGAAACGCACACGCAGGTCGTCGGCGCCGGCGGGCTCACGCGGATGTGGGGTCTCTCACCCGACCTCCTCGCGATCGGCAAGTCGTTCGCGAGCGGCGTTCCCCTCGGGGCCTACGGCATGACTCCGGAGGTCGCGGCGACGCTCGAACGCCCAGCGGCGCGCGACGACGAGAAGCCGACCGTCGCGACCGGCGGGACCCTGTTCGGCAACCCGCTCTCGATGGCCGCGGCGCGCGCGACCATGCACGAGGTCCTCACGCCCGAGGCATACGCTCACACGCATGCGCTCGGCGCCAGGCTCGCCGACGGCATCGAAGGAGTGATCGTCGGCGCCGGCCTGCCGTGGACAACGCATCGGTTCTGGCCGCGGAGCGGCGTGACGTTCGCCCCATCGATGCCAAGGAACGCCGCTGCCGCACGCGACCACTTCGACGTCCCGCTGCGACGATTGATGCGCGTGTACCTGGCCAACCGCGGCGTGTGGGACGCGATCGTCGGAGCCGGCCCAACCTGCGCCGTGCCCGCCACGGCGGCGGACGTCGACTCCTACGTCGGCGCCTTCGGGGAGCTGATCGAGGAGCTCACCTCGTGACGCCGCCGCGCATCGACATCATCCGCATCGCGGCAGCCGACCATCGCAAGTCAGGGCAGCAACTCGGAGAGATCGCTCGGGGCCGCCTCCACGCCGAGGCGGCCCTCACGTTCGACGATCTCCCCGCAGGGCGCACGATCGCCCAGCAGCGAGCCCTGGCCACCGAGTACCTGGTCTTCACCGAGCCGCGCCTGCCCTGGCTCATCGAGGAGCTCCACGGCGTGGCCGATGGAGCGGGCCTCGACTTCCTCGACCTGTTCGCCGCCTCGATCGAGGAACTCTGGTACGAGCCGCGCGACCGAGTGACGCACGGCCGATGCAGCGACGTGGTGGCCGGGCGTGCTGCAACCGCAGACGGGCACCTGATCGTGGGACATACGAACGACCTGCGTCCCTCCGCCGAGGAGCACATCGTGGGGATCGAGCGGCGCGTCGCCGACGACCCCACGATCTTCCAGCTCGGGGGCGTGCCGTGGCTCAGCGTCGGCTGGAACTCCGCGGGGCTGTCCCTCACCGGCAACGAGCTTTCCCCCAACGATGAGCGCATCGGCATCTCGCGCTCGCACCAGGTGCTCGAGATGATGCGGGCGCGCTCGCTGGGCGAGATGATCGCAATGTCGCTGCGGAGCGACCGCGCTTCCAGCTACAACAACGTGCTCGCGAGCTGCGACGGAGGCGTCGCCAACGTCGAGGGCAGCGCTACAGACGCCGAAGTGACCGGCCTCGACGGCGACGACCACCTCGTGCACACGAACCACTACGTCTGCGACCGCATGCTGACCTACGAGGGCGACCCGGACTACGCCGTGAGATCGAACGTTCGGTACGAGCGCGCTCGCGCGCTGATCGCGGCTCGGCCGGCAGGGTCGATCACTCCGGTCGCGATGCGCGAGATCATCAGCGACCACGACACCAAGCCGGACTCGCTCTGCCGCCATCCGGAGTACGGATCGGCCGAATCGAAGACCGTCTTCTGGTGCGTCGCCGACGTGACCGATGGGCGCATCACGTTCGGCCGAGGCAACCCGTGCGACTCACAAGCACAGGAATACGTGTTCGAGGAGTACGCCGGCCGACGATAGGGATCGGTGGGGCGGCTTGCCTGACGACTCGGATGTGCTTGCCATCGTGCATCGCTGATGGTTCTATTTGCGTAGGCTCACTAAATATGGCAGCGTACGCACGGTGACCACGCCGAGGCGGACTTCCCCAGCGCGAGATGTGGATGCGGTGGCCGACCGGCTCCATTCGGCTGCCATCCACCTGTCGCGTCGCCTCCGCGCGGAGGACGAGGCGCTGGGCATCTCTGCCCCGCGCCTTTCCGTGCTTTCGGTGCTGGTGTCCGGCGGCCCCCAGCGCATCGGCGCGCTGGCGCATGTCGAACAGGTGGAGCCACCGACGATGACGCGCCTCGTCGACCGGCTCGAGCGCGACGGCTACATCCACCGCTCCCCCGATCCCGACGACGCTCGAGCTGTGCGTGTGGTCGCCACAGAGCGCGGGCGAGACGCGCTGTCGGAAGGTCGGCGTCGGCGCGTCCAGGCGTTCAGCACCCTGCTGGCCGGGCTCTCCGGCAGGGAGCTCACGCAGTTGGCTCGCGGCGTCGAGGTGCTCGAACGCTCGCTCGAGGCGTTGCGTTGATGGAGGGAGTTACACGGACCGCGCCTCCCGGAGTGCGCCCGTTTCGACGTCGAAGATGAAGCCCGTGACCTCGGTGAACGGGAGTCGTGGGTCCGACACGATCGTCTCGACGTCGGCCGCAAGCGTTCGGTCGGCGTCTTCGAACGCGAGGAAGTCGACCGTCGAGGCATCTTCACCGGTGGCCTCGGAAACGATCGACCGCAGTTCCTCGTCGGTGGCCCCGAGCAGGCCACAGTCGGTGTGATGGATCACCACCGCCTCACGGGTTCCCAGCACCGCCGAAGACAGCATCAACGATCGCACCGCATCGCCGGTCGCGCGCCCGCCCGCGTTGCGGATCACGTGGGCCTCTCCCAAGGCAAGCCCGAGGGCCTCCTCCGGGCGAAGGCGTGCGTCCATACACGCGAGCACGGCGACACGCCGGGTGGGCGGCGCCGTGCGCTCGGCCCGCGGGAACGACCGGGCATACGCATCGTTCGCGGCGATGGCCTCGTCGCGGAAACTCACGTTCGAGCCGCCTTCGACCTGGCCGACGCCCGTCCGCTCACGACCTCGCCCGATTTCCACACCGTGCGAGGCGATCGCAGGGCCGCGATGTCGTCCACAGGGTTCGCGTCGTAGAGCACGAGATCGGCCAGCGCACCTTCGCGCACGACCCCGACGTCGGGCAGCCGCACCAGTTCCGCGCCGCTCGAGGTGCCCGCGACCATCGCGTCGAGGGGCTTCATGCCCCAGGCCACCATGCGGGCGAGCTCGAGCGGGGCGCTTCCATGAGGATTGAAGGGCGTTCCGGCATCGGTGCTACAGACGTGACGCACGCCGAGACGCATCGCGAGCGCCTGTGCGCGCTCGGCGTCGTCGAGGACGGAGCTGATCTTCTCGATCGCGTAGTCCGGCACTTCCTTTGGATGCTCGACCAGGCCCAGCGCCGCGGACAGCGTCGGCCCACGGAACGTGCCCCGTTCGGCCATGAGCTGGGCGGTGGCCCGAGTGAGCTGCACGCAGTGCTCGACGGAATCGACGCCTGCCCGGACCGAGTTGGTCACCCCCTCGCCACCGATCGCATGCGCCGCCACTGCCCGCCCCCACGCGTGCGCCTCGTCGACGGCCGCACCGATCTCGTCCGGGGTGAACGCTGTGAACGTGGCGCCGATGCCGGGCGTCAACACGCCGCCGGTCGCCACGACCTTGATGGCCCGGGCACCGGCCTTGATCTCTTGGCGCACCGCGCGCCGCACGTCGTCGGCGCCGTCGACCTCGCGGGCGAACCCCACGCTGTGACCGTGACCGCCGGTGACGGTGAGCGCCCGCCCCGCCGCCACCAGCCGCGGGCCCGGGACCATCCCCCGGTCGATCGCGCCGGCCAGCTGGCACGTGCCGAGCCCCCCGAGGTCTCGCACCGTCGTCACGCCGCTCGCGATGTGCTTGCGGGCGTTCACGGTGGACTTGATCGTGGCCAGCGGCAGATCCATCTCGGCCGCTTCGCGGGCGAAGTCCGCGCCGCCGTCGAAGTTCAGATGCGCGTGGCAATCGATGAGACCGGGGACGAGCGTGCGGCCGATGCCGTCGACCGTTCGGCTCGTCCGGGCTTCCCGCGGTGCTCTCGAATGCGGGCCGACCCAGCCGATCCGATCGCCGTCGATCAGCACGCCCCGGCGCCGGTGCACCTTGTGACCGTCGAAGAGCGTGACGTCAGCGACGTACGTGCGCGCCACGGCTCAGCTTACCCACGGCGGCACGAGCTCGCTGCCGTCATCGGCCCGCACGAGCTTCGTACCGGCGAGCATCGTCACCACGATCGAGGTGCCGTCGTCGCCGGCTTCCAGGAAGTGCACGGCCCCGACCGGCACGACGACGGAATCGCCGGTCTCGATCTCGATCGACTCGTCGTCGATGTGGAACGTTCCACCACCGGATTCCACGGTGAAGACGTCGAGGTGGTCGTGGTGGTGGGCCGGGAGCCCTCCTCGGGCGGGTACCTCGATCCGGAACAACGCAGCCTCGTCGGCTCCGCGACTCGGGGCGGCCAAGCTCGTGATCGTGTTCCCGCTCAGCTCGAACGTGGGGTGTTCGTCGGCGCGTTCCACCGGCACGGCGTCCTCCTCGTCGGTCGTCGGTCGGCGGGCATCTTCCCATGCGGCCTCAGGCGCCCGCGAGCTCAGCCTCCGCCTGCGCCTCCATGCGTTCGAGCCGGTCGTAGTAGTCGGCGAACTCATTGAGATGTGCCCAGGCGATCTTTGCCGTGATCAACGGGTCGTCGCCGGTCACATCGGTCAGCGGATCACGCCGTCCGTGTTCGAGCTCGACCTCCATGCCTCGACGGAGCTGCTCCACATCGAACGGCGCGCTGTCGAGGTCCAGTCCGACCTCGAGCGCCGCCGCGTGTGCTTGCTGTTGCGTGAACGCGTGTCTCGGTCCGTCCATCTCGCTCGTCCTCCCTGATCGTCAGCGCCAGCATGACCGGGTACCGTCGGACGCCAACGGGTACCATGCCCCGCGATGTCCGGGCCTCACGGGTCCGGTGTCGGTCGGAGCCCCAGATCCGGAGGAGACGGGATTGCTCGACATCGCGAAGACGGCCGTGGCTGCCGCGCGTGCGGCCGGTGCGGAGTTCGCCGACGCGCGGGCGGGCGCCGACGAGCGCGAATCGCTCACGGTGCGCAACCAGGAGATGGAAGGGATCGACCGGTCGACCTCGACCGGCGTCGGCGTCAGGGTGTTGGTCGGCGGCCGCTGGGGCTTCGCTTCGACCTCGCGCCTGGACGACGCCGACATCGAACGCACCGCCCGTCTCGCGGTCGAGATGGCCAAGGCGGCACAGCGACTGCCCGGCGACCCGGTTTCGCTCACTCCCGTGGAACCCGCGCAGGCATCCTGGCGCACCGTCGTGGAAGAGGATCCGTTCACGGTGCCCCTCGAGGAGAAGGTCGCCCTGCTGATGGAAGCCTCTCGCACGATGCAGGGCGTGGCTGGCCTCTCTTTCGCCGAAGCAGGCCTCGACTTCTTCCGGCGCTCCACCTGGTTCGCATCGAGCGACGGCGCCGAGATCGAGCAGGTGGTCACGAACTCCGGTGGCGGCATCGAAGCGGTCGCCGTCGCCGATGGTGACATGCAGCGCCGCAGCTACCCCAACTCGTTCCGCGGGCACGTCAAGGCCGCGGGCTTCGAACACATCCGCACCCTGGGCCTGATCGAGGAAGCCGAGCGCATCGGCTCCGAGGCGGTCGCGCTGCTCGCGGCCCCCGAGTGCCCGAGCGAGGTCACGACGCTCGTGCTCGACTCGGGCCAGATGGAGCTTCAGATCCACGAGTCGATCGGTCACCCGATCGAGCTCGATCGCGTGCTCGGCATGGAAGAGGCCTACGCGGGCTCGTCCTGGCTGTCCCCCGGCGATCGGGGCACGGTGCGATACGCCAGCGACCTGGTCTCGATCACCGCCGACGCCACCCTGCCGGGAGGCCTCGGCACCTTCGGCTTCGACGACGAAGGCGTGCCCGCTCAGCGCGTGCCGATCATCGTCGACGGCATCTTCGAGAACTTCCTGTCGAGCCGGGAGACGGCCGGGGTCGTCGGACAGACGTCGAACGCCACGAGCCGAGCCGACGGATGGAGCAACCTCCCTTTGATCCGCATGACCAACGTGTCCATCGAACCGGGCGAAGGCTCTCTTGCCGAGATCATCGGCGACACCGACGAGGGCATCTTCATGAGCACGAACAGCTCGTGGTCGATCGACGACAAACGCATCAACTTCCAGTTCGGGTGCGAACAGGCGTGGCGCATCGAGCACGGCAGGCTCACCACCCTGTACAAGAACCCCAACTATACGGGCATCACGCCGGAGTTCTGGGGATCGTGTGACGCGGTGGGTGGCGCCGAGGACTGGGTCGTGTGGGGAACCCCGAACTGCGGCAAGGGACAGCCGGGCCAGATCGGGCGCGTCGGTCACGGCGCGTCGCCGGGGCGGTTCCGCAACGTGCAGGTCGGGGTGCGCTGATGGCTTCGGTGACCGGAGACATGTTGGGGCCCGACGAGTTCCGGCGTGTCGCCGACGGGGCACTGGCTCTGCAGGGCGCAGACGGCGTCGAGGTGTTGTTGATACACGAATGGGGCGGGCTCACGCGGTTCGCGAACTCCGAGATCCACCAGAGCATCGCACGCGAGGACACCGAGCTGCGGGTGCGGGTCGTCAAGCAGGGCCGCATCGGCGTGGCCGCGTCGAACGAGACCACGCCCGAGGGCGCCGCCGCGACGGCTCGCAGCGCCTTCGAGATGGCCCAGGTGGTGGCCGCCGATCCGATGTGGCCGGGCCTCGCACCACCTTCGGAAGCTCCCGATGTCGACCGGTTCTTCGGCGGCACCGCGCGGGCGTCGGCGGAGATACGCGCGAGTGCGGTGGCCGAGGTGATCGGACGTTGCGCCTCCGGGTTCTCGGCCGCGGGAGCGTATTCCACCACCGCGGTCGAGCTCGGCGTCGCCAACAGCGAAGGGCAGTTCTGCTGGGCGCCGTCGACGCAGGCCTCGCTCTCCACGGTCGTCACCGGAGCCGACGGCGGCAGCGGGTTCGCGGAGACCTTCGCGGGCACGATCGACGCGATCGACGCCGAGTCGGTCGGGCGAACGGCCAACGACAAAGCTGTCGCCTCGGCATCTCCGAAGACCCTCGACGCCGGCACCTACACGGTGGTCCTCGAGCCCGCCGCGACGGCGACGCTCGTCGGCTTCCTGGCGTGGGTGGGCTTCGCCGGAAGAGCCTATCTCGAGGGCCGGTCCTGCTTCGACGGCAAGCTCGGCCAGCAGATCGCCGCACCATCGATCTCGATCTGGGATGACGGAGCCGACCCGCGCACCCTGGGCGCCGGGTTCGATTTCGAGGGCACTCCCAAACAGCGTGTGAGCCTGATCAACGACGGCGTGTTCCGCGACGTCGTGTTCGACCGGCGAACCGGCAAGGAAGCCGGTCGCCCATCGACGGGGCACGGGCTCCCGTCACCGAACCCCGATGGTCCGTTCCCGCTGCATCTGTTCATGGACACGGGCGATTCGACCGTCGACGAGATGGTGCGCTCTACCGAGCGGGGGTTGCTGGTGACGCGGTTCCACTACACCAACATCGTGAACCCCATGGAATCGTCGATCACCGGCATGACGCGTGACGGGACGTTCCTGATCGAGAACGGAGAGGTGGCCGGGCCG
>JAOUEA010000185.1 GCA_029858935.1 Actinomycetota bacterium | reverse complement strand
GACGCAACGGGGGTTCCGCAGCTTCGAACTCACCGAGCCAGTAGCGGGCCTCGCCGAGCACGCTGAGGATCCACGCTTCCCGATCGCCCCACCGCTCCTCGGGGCCGGCCATGGCAAGCGCCCGCTCGTACATGTCTGCGGCCGACCGCGACTCCATACGTTGTCGCGCGTTGTCGCCCGCATGCGCCAGGGCGTCGACCGCGCGCTCGGCAAGCGTGCGGTCACCCGGATTCAGGTCGAGGGCGGCCTGGGCAGCTTGTTCCAGGTGGTAGGCAGCCGTGCGAGGGAACCGCTCCGCCTGTTCGCCTTCCGACAGCTTGTTCGCCACGCGCAGGTGCAGCCGCTGCCGCTCACGCTTGGCCAGCGACTCGTAGGCCACGTCACGCAGCACATCGGAACCGAACCGCCACAGTCCGGGCCGGTCCTCGTCGCGCGTGAGCAACTCCTCGTCTTCGGCCTCGTCGAGCAGTTCCTGCCGGGGCTCCACCAGCAGCGCCAGCTCATCGAGATCGAAGCGTCCTCCGGGGAAGACCGAGGCACGCCGCACCAGCTCCCGCGCTGCCGGTGTGAGTTGGTCGATGCGGGTGGCGATGACCGCCTGCACGGTGGGCGGGAGGAGCCGCCCGCTCGGCGCCGGTCCCCATGGCGGCAGATCACGCTCCTCCCGCCGCAGCATGCCCACGATCTCCACGATGAAGTACGGGTTGCCGCCGGCGTGTGCGGCGACCCGGTCGGCGTCATCGTGGCGGAGCCCTCCGGCTTCCATGGCGAGCTCTGCGGCATGACCGGGGGTGAGCGGCTCGACCCACATCGTCACGCTGTCGGCGATGCCTCCGGCCCAGTTCGGACGCAGCGCCAGGAACTCCCATCGGGCGACGCACAGCACCATCAGCGGCATCTTGCGGGCTTCCTTCACGAGCTGCTCGATCAGGTCGAGCAGCAGGGGGTAGGCCTCGTGCATGTCGTCGAAGACGAGCACGACGGGCCCGTGCGCAGCCAGGCCGGTGAGCACGCTGAGCAGGCCTCGTCTGAGCTCGGCCGCGTGATAACGCTCCTCCTCGAGATCCCCTTCGACACCGAGCGCCATGCCGACCCGACGTGCTGCCTCGTCGACCTCGTCTGCCGGAACCCATTCCCGAACCCAGTCGCGGAGTCGTTCCGATACCTCATCTTCAGATGCCCGGCGATCGGTGCCGATCTCGCGGTAGACCATCTGCGCCAGCGGCCAGAACGTCACCGATTCCTCGAACGCGCTCGAACGCCCTGCGAGCACGCGTACGTTGTCGGGTAGGCCCGCGAGGAACTCCTCGACCACGCGCGTCTTGCCGATGCCGGGCTCGCCGACCAGTGTCACCAGGTGCGAGCGCTCACGAACGCGGACGCGCTCGAACGTATCGGACAACAACGCGAGCTCCCGCCGGCGGTTCACGAGCGAGATCGAACGTCGCGTCTGCGGCCCGACCACACCGAGTGCCTGCCACGCCGGCATGGCCTCCTCGAACCCCTTCGCCTCGATCATGCGGGGCTCCCCGAACTCGATCGCGTCGCCGACGAGCAGGCGAGTACGCTGCCCGACCAACACCTCTCCCGGTCGAGCTGCCTGCTGCAGCCGGGCGCCCATGTTCACCTCGGCCCCGATCACGATCGAGCGGTCCGTCTGGGTTCCCACGGCGACGGGCCCGGTGTTCACGCCGACCCGCACCCCGACCGGAACCGGAAGTTCCAGCCGCGCACCGATCCGACCGGCCCGATCCACGATCGCGAGGCCGGCCCGCACGCCGCGCTCGGCGTCGTCGTCGTGGAGCACGGGCACACCGAAGACACCCAGCACCGCGTCGCCGATGAACCCTTCGGCCCTGCCGCCGAGGGTGGTGATCTCATCGGTCACCATGCCGTGGAAGGCCGCGAGGACGTCACGGAACCGCTCCGGGTCGAGCTTCGCTGCGAGCTCCGTCGAACCCGCCAGATCCGCGAAGACCACGGTCACCACCCGCCGTTCCGACGCTGCGGGCACGGCGACCGGCGCCCCGCAGTTCGGACAGAAGTTCGCCTGAGCGGGAAGTGGGGACCGGCACCGAGGACATGCCTCGGAGCTGGCCTCCTCATCGATCGATCGATCGCGCTCCCCCGTGCGCTCGGCGGTCATGCCAGGTACTCGATCAACTGCACCGGGTTGCCGTCGGGGTCTCGCACGGTCGCGAAGCGAGCCAGGCCCTCGACCTCGCCGATGTGCTCGTCGACGACGGCACCACGACCGCGCACCACGATCCGGACCTCGTCGAGGTCGTGAACCCTGAAGACTACGGTGCCGTTGCCCGGAGTCGGTTCGGTGCTGCCGTGCAACGCGAGGCGGATGGACCCCGCATCGAACTCGGCCCACTCGTCACCGTCACGGCGCAGGAGTGGCAACGAGAGCACGTCGCGATAGAAGGCGACTGCGGCGTCCATGTCGCGTACCCAATAGTAGACGTGGTCGATCTCACCGATCATCGACGCGATGGTGTCACGCCCTTCGGGCACGCGTCACCCGATGGCCCGATGATCGCGGGGGGTCGCTGGCTATCGCGCGCCCAACGAGAAAGGGTAGCCTCGGCCGGGTGAACGGCACGACTCGAGGCTCTGAGCTGGGCGGACGCGTTCGGTGGGCGTTCGGGGGGCTCGTTGCGATCTTCATCTTCGGCGTCATCGGCTACATGATGCTCGAAGATTGGACGTTCCTCGATGCGCTCTACATGACCGTGATCACGCTCACCACGGTCGGCTTCTCCGAGGTCCGGCCGCTCGACTCGAACGGGCGAGTGTTCACGATCGTGCTGCTCGTGATGGGGGTGGGCCTCGCTCTGGTGTCGGTCTCGCTGATCGCGCAGTTGGTGGCCGAAAGCCAGCTCGGCGTTCGCAGCAGGAGGAGACGAATGGAACGTGACATCGACCGGCTCCGCGACCACACGATCATCTGCGCGTACGGCCGTGTCGGACGCGCGGTCGCTCGGGAGCTCCGCGCGAACGACCGGTCATTCGTGGTGATCGACCCTCAGGAGGACCTGCGTGAGCGTATGGAGACCGACGGAGTGCCGTTCCTGATCGATGACCCGTCGAACGAATCGGTGCTCAGGAGAGCCGGTGTCGACCGCGCACGATCGCTCGTCTGTGCCGTCGACTCCGACGCCACCAACGTCTACATCACCCTGATCGCCCGCTCGATCCGTCCCGATCTGCGGATCGTGGCTCGAGCGTCGGAGCCTGGGTCGGCGGTGCGCCTCGAGCATGCGGGTGCGGACCGGGTCGTCTCGCCCTTCGTCACGAGCGGGCGTCATATGGCCAAGATGGCGATGCGGCCGGAGCTCGTCGACGTGCTCGGCGAGGAAGAAGGGGGGCCGGCGCTGGCGGTAGAGGAGCGATCGATCGAGCACGGTTCCACGTTCGCCGAGCGCACCGTCGCAGACGCGGGCTCGCCGGTGCTCGCCGTGCGCCACGGCGACGGCGAGGTGGTCACGAATCCGCCGGGAGATCTCGTGCTCAGAGAAGGCGACACGGTATTGGTGCTCGCGATCGGTGCCCGGATGGCGGACTCGACGTGAGTCCGATCACCCCTGGCCGAGGATGCGGGCCTTCTGCGCCTGAAACTCGTCTTCGGTCAGCACGCCTTTCGCTCGGAGGTCGGCCAGCCGCTCCAGCTCGGTCGTGACCGACGGCGAGGCAGGCGACGAAGGGGTCGGCGAACCACCGGCCGCGGAACCGGCACTCGAACCATCGGGTCGCATGGGTGCGTCCGCGGCGGGCGCGGGTGCAGGGGCCCGTCCCGAGGAACGCTGCTGATTCAGTTCCCCTTGATGGAAGATCGTGCGCTGCACCTCCTCAGGGTCGCGGATATCGTCGAACGCGTTCGTACCGGTCGTGCTCGCCGATTGGATCAGCAGCGTGCCGGCCCCGACGATGCGGTCGAAGATGCCCTGCTCGAATCGAACGTCGTTGACCTGTTCGAGCGGGATCTCCATCGACCGCTTGGCGATGAACCCTTCCCGGCTGATCACGCGATCGCTCGAGACCACGAAGATCGAGGTCCACCACGCGATCGCCCTCGGCACGACGAATCCGAGCACGACAGCGAGCCATGCGGCCCACACGACCCACACGACGACACCGTCGGTCTTGCTCGCGACCCATGCCGCGAAGGCGGTCGCGGCGACCAGCGACAGAGCCGGCAACGCGAGGGCGACCGGATGGGGCCGCAGCTCCAGCACGATCTCCTCGCCGGGGATCAGCAGCTTCCGAGGGAACATGGGCAGACGCTACTCAAGCTGAGAGCCCCCCGCAAACACACGGGGGTCAGCGCAGATGCTCGATCTCGTCCGAAGCCACCGCGACGGTCCCGGATGGGGTGTCGAGCACGAGCCTGCCCGACCTATCGATCGACACGGCGAGGCCTTCCCGGCGTTCGCCGTCGACACCGACCGCCGCGACCAGCCGGCCCAGCGAGGCGGAGACCTTCGACCATCGGGCGACGACCTCGGCGGCCAGCCGGGCGGGCGGCACGCCGTATGCCTGCCTGAACCGGGTCAGGAACCCTGCCAGCAACGCCACGCGATCGACGGCGCCCATCCCGACCGCCCCTTCGATCTCGGGAGCGACCAGGTTCACGCCCGAGCCGATCACCACCCACCGCACCTCG
>JAOUEA010000184.1 GCA_029858935.1 Actinomycetota bacterium | reverse complement strand
CGGGAAGTTGGTCCCGGCCCGATCCCGCCGGTTGTCGAGCGTCGATGTCGGGGCTACCGTGCGCGCCGTGGATCCCCACGCCGAAGGCATACGCTACGCCGACGTCGAGTTCGTGGTCGATCCCGCGCGGGTGTCGGCGTTCCGCGCGGTCTTCGGGCAGTCCGACGGGGTGCCGCCCACCTTCCTCACGGCGGCCGAGTTCGAGGTCTTCCCGCAGGTGATCGCCGACCCGAGGGTCGACCTCGATTTCACCAAGGTGGTGCACGGAGGGCAGACCTACGAGCTGCTCCGACCGCTGCGCGAAGGCGAGACGCTCACGGTCCGGGCTCGCATCGAATCCGTGAAGGTGCGGGCGGGCACGGGCTTCCTGACGATCGCGATGGACATGGTCGACGGGCTGGGTGACCCCGTCGCGCGGACGCGCTCGACGATGATCGAGCGGACCCTGATATGACCCTGAGCCTCGGAGACGTTGCGGTGGGCGACGAGCTCCCCGAGCTGCGGCGCATCGTCACCCCAGGCGACGTGAAGGCCTATGCCGACGCCAGCGGCGATCAGAATCCCTTGCACCAGAACGATGAGTTCGCCCGCAGCGCTGGATTCGACGGAGTGATCGCCCACGGCATGTTCACGATGGGGCATATGGCCGCGTGCGTGACGGGGTGGGTCGGCGACCGCGGCTCGGTCGTGGCGATCTCGGCGCAGTTCCGTGCCCCCGTCACCATGGGCGAGGAGATCGTGGCGGGCGGGCGCGTTCGCGCGCTCGACACCGACGCGCGCACGGCCACCCTGGAGCTATGGGTCTCGAGCCGTCACGACGGCGAGGAAACATGGCCCATCAAGCGCGGCGAGGCGACCGTGAAGCTGGAGTAGCCGCTATGCGCTCCGGCGGGCCGTCGACATCGCCTGGATCGCGTCGGTCATGCGGTCGATCACGACCTGCATGTCGCTGCCGACGCCCTCGTCGACTCGCACGGTCAGCCGGTCGATCTTCTCGCCCAGCACCTCGGCGACCTTCACGATGGATTCGGTCGTCGACTGCGTCTCCTGATGCAGCTGGTCGCTGATCGAGTGGATCTTCACGTCGACATCGTTCTGCATATCGCTGGCCAGGCCCGCCTGCAATTCCTTGATGGCGCGAAGCGTCTGACGCACGAGCTCCGCGTCGAGCGGCTCGCTCGGCGTGATCATCCGGTGCTCGCGCATCGTGGAAGCCAACGCCTGGTTGTCGGATCGGATCAACCTCGCGATCGCCGTCATGCGGTCGTCGATGTGCGCGAGCATCCGCTCCTCGGCCGCTGTCTGCCCTTCGGCGATCATCGAATCGATGCCGTCGATCGCCCCGACGCCCGTGTTCAGGCGTTCGACCGTCGAACCGAGGGTCTCTCCGACGGTCGCGGCGATCTCGGTGGCCACCGAGCCGAGCTTCTCGTCCATGCGCTCGGCGAAGGCGGCCATGCGCCAGTCGACGGTTTCCCGGATCGTGTCGGTCTGCACCTCGGTGCGCTCCTCGATCAGGCGTTGGAGCGCCTCGGAGTCGGCCCTGATCAGCTGGGCGACACCCATGATGCGGCTCTCCACCAACCGCTCGATCGCGGCTCGCACCTGCTCCTGGTCGCGGCCGTGCAGGCCCACCTGCTCGGCGAGCATCTCGAGCTGCTGGGCGACGGGCGCGAGTTCGGCGGCGACGCGGTCGGCGACGGTCTGGCTGATCGTGCCGTCGTGCTCAGCGAACGCTTGGGCGTGTTCCTCCACGCGCTGGGACAGGGTGCCCATCGCCTCGGCGCCCGTCTGCACGTAGGCGTCGATCGCGCCGATGACCTTCGTCGTTTCCTCGGTGAGCAGCTGCCCGTGATCTCGCACCTGCCGGGCCACGGTCTCGATGATCGCTCGGTCGCGGTCCTGCATCGTGGCGAGCGCGGCGGCGATGTGATGCTCGACCTGCTCGAGCTGGGTACGGATGCCTTCGACCCCGTGCAGCGTCGGCGAGTCGGCGATCTCGCGGATCGCGACGAGCGACGCTTCGATCGCGTGACGCGAGGTTCGGCCGTTCTCGGCCACCTCGTTGACGGTGTCCTCGACGCGGGCCGACCGCAAGGCGATCGACTGGAACCGCTCCTCGTTGGCGGCGATCAGCGTCTTGATCGTCTGATCGCGCGAGAGCAGCGAGACGATGCGCTCTTGTTCGGGGCGCATGTCGTTGCCCGAGGCTCGCCAGATCTCCGCAGCGATCTCTCGCATCAGGTCGGTCGCCTGCTCCTCGAGCGCCCGAAGACCTTCCTCGAGCTGCCCGTCGATCGACCTGCGCAGCGACGCGGAGATGCGGTGCTCGCTGCTCGTCATCAGCGGTTCGTCGTCGTGCTGTTCGAGCCGGCGGAACACGCTTCGCCGGGGGGTGCCAGCCTGCTCTTCCATGACGTCTCTCGCGATCCGGGGCCGCCGCGGTTCGTCCGCAGGAGCATAGGTCACGACCAGGGCCGACTCACGCACCTGAACGCGGCTTCTCGAGGTCGCTCCGCCCGGGATCGGCGACCGTGGCGGCGTCGCCCGGGAACCGCCGGAGCTGTTGCTCGATCCATGCGCGGGAGGCAGTCTCGTCGCGGAGCAGCGTCTCGACGTCCGCGGCCCAGAACCGCACGTCGGCGTCCCACGGGTGGCGCCGAACGGCGGCCGCGATCAGATCGCGGGCTGCCTCGGCATCGCTCGCGCTCCCGGCCCGCCCGTCGAGGGCGCGCCGCAGCGCCAGGCGCTGGGCAGCGCTCACCCGCCAGGGCTGGATCGCGAGCGCCCGCTCCAGCGCCCACGGCTCACCGTAGGTGCGACCCCATCGCTCGAAACTCGCCGCTGCCTGCATCTGGAGCGAGACGACGGTCGCCAGGATCAACGAGAGCGCGACACCCCACGAGACCGAGCGAGGCACCCACGCAGCTCGGTCGCCGTCCACATCCGGGGATCGCTCGCCGGGTCCACCTGCCATCCCCGCGAAGAGGAAGAGCAGCGGCGTCAACACGAGGCCGATGGGCTCCACGATCGAATAGGCGGCCAGACCCGCCGCGGCACCGAATGCCCACGCTCGTTCACGGGACGCTCGGAATGCTCTGATCGACAGCAGGGTGGCGAGCCAGACCAGCGCCGCGAGGCCGAGCACCCCGGAGCTCACCGCGGTCTCGAGGAAGAGGTTGTGGGCGTCGGACCACTGCCGCCCGGCGAGGGCCACCTCCGAGGGCCTTGCTGCAGCCAGGTACGCGCTCTTGGACGAACCCGGACCCCATCCGAGCAGCGGCCGCTCGGCGGCTGCTCGCGTCATCGCTCTCCAGACGGTGACCCGATGGAGGTCGGTGGTCTGCGCGGCGATGCCCGTGACGGCCGCGCCGCGCCCCAAGGTGTCGGGGAAGACCACGGCATCGAGGGCCTGCCAGGCGACGAGCGGGACGAGCACCGCGCTTGCCAGCACGATCGTCGTGCGCAGCGCGAACCGTGCGCGCCACAGGGCGGCGGCGGCTGCAACGATCGGAAGCACGATCGAGCTCCGTTCGCCGAACGTCGCCGCTCCCAGCGCCAGGAAGGCCACGAGGGCGACGGTCCAAGCGGTCACGTCTGCGGGTCGATCCTCCACCCCATCGCCCCGGGGTCCGGCGATCGCCGCCGCGATGGCTGCCGACATCAGGGCCGCGGCGAAGAGTTGGTTGCCGACGGTCGCGCCGATCAGTTCCATGCCCGACGGCAACGACGACGAGAGGTCCGGGAAGACCCGGATCGCGAGACCGAGCATCGCGACGACCGAACTGCTCGCGACGAACCACCGCCGCGTTCGGTTCCGCAGATCCTCGGGGAGCGCACCGCCGAGCACCGCCAACAGGCCAGCGCAGGCGATCACGATCGCGCCACCGCCTTGCCCCTCCGTTCTCGCCGTCAGGCCCACGGCGAGGTCGACACCGGCGAACGCAGCGACGACGGTGGCGACGATCCACGCCGCTGCCGCCCAGCACAGGCGCCGATCGATCGGGAACCCCGAGGTCCACAGGGCCAGGGTTCCGGCGGCCAGCACCACCAGCTTCGGGTCGCCGAAGGGGCTCACCGAGAACGGGGTGAACACCAATGGCAAGGCCACGACCAGCAGGAACAGCCCGAGATCGGCGAGCTGGGGGTGTCGGGCCTGCATGACCTGGCGCATGCTAGTGCCGACCTGTGGCATGGTGGGGGAGCAGGCACGGTCGTTCTTTGCCGTGGCCTCGGAGCGAACCCTATACTGACCCTTCCGCACGTGCCCCCACCGGGGTCACCGAGGGTCTCGGAGGCGCGTAGCTCAACTTGGTAGAGCACCGGTCTCCAAAACCGGGGGTTGGGGGTTCAAGTCCCTCCGCGCCTGCAAGGGGAACATCATGAACCGACAGATGAAGAGGATGCAGGAGCGCGCCGAGCGCCAGCAGAAGCGTGGCGGCGGTGGCGGCGCGCGTGCCGCGGCGCCTTCGGCTGCGGCACGCCGAGCCCAGGTCACCGAGAAGCGAAAGCGCACCGGGGCTCGCCAGTTCCTCAGGGAGGTGCGCCTCGAGCTCAAGAAGGTCGACTGGCCGAGCCGGCGTGAGCTCGTCTCGTACACGATCGTGGTGCTGGTGACGCTGATCGTGACGACCGCCTTCGTGGCCGGCCTCGACTACGTCTTCTCGAAGTCGATCCTCGACCTGCTGTCCTGACGGAAAGTACCCCCAGGGAACC
>JAOUEA010000183.1 GCA_029858935.1 Actinomycetota bacterium | reverse complement strand
ATTGGTGCAACAGACGCTCGTCGAGCGCGACGTGGCCGGGGTGAGCCTGTGGAACCTCTACCTGGTGAACCCGCTTGCCCCCATCGTGCTCGGGTTCCAGCGGGCGCTCTACGGCGACCCGGTGCAGGACGGCATGCAGGTACTGCCTGAGCTCTCGGTCGCGTGGCAGGCTGGTCTGCTCGCCCTCGCGCTCGCGGTCTCCGCGGGGTTCCTCTTGCTCGCGTGGCGGACGTTCTTCCGTCGCTCGGGCGACTTCGCGGAGGAACTGTGACCGCGGCGATCGAGGTCATCGACGTTTCCAAGCGGTTCCGGCTCTACCGGGAGCGTCCCAGCAGCGTGAAGCAGCGCCTGCTCGTGACACGGTCGAGGGCCGAGGAGTTCTGGGCGCTGCGCGACATCTCGTTCTCGATCGAGGAAGGCTCGTCGATCGGACTGATCGGGCACAACGGCTCGGGCAAGACGACACTGCTCAAGTGCATCGCCGGCATCCTGCGGCCGAGCGGCGGCACGATCCGCTCGCGTGGGCGCCTGGCCGCCCTGCTCGAGCTGGGGGCCGGGTTCCACCCCGAGCTCACCGGGCGCGAGAACGTCTACCTCAACGCGTCGTTCCTCGGACTCAGCCGGCGCGATACCGATCGGGCTTACGACGACATCGTCGGCTTCGCCGAGCTCCAGGACTTCATGGACAACCAGGTGAAGTTCTACTCCTCGGGCATGTTGGTGCGGCTCGGCTTCGCCGTGGCCGTCCACGTCGATCCCGAGATCCTCTTGATCGACGAGGTGCTCGCCGTCGGCGACGAGGCGTTCCAGCAGCGGTGCATCGATCGCGTGCGGCAGTTCCAGCGAGACGGCCGCACGATCGTGCTCGTCACCCACGCCCTCGACACCGTCGTCGATGTCTGCGACCACGCGGTGATGCTCGATCACGGCCTGCTGCACATGAGTGGAGGGCCGGCCGAAGTGGTGCGGGAGCTCAGGCATCGGCTCCTGAGCCGCGATCCCGACTTCGTGCCCGAAGAAGGAAGCCGCGAGGTCGAGGTCGTCGCCGTGAGCTTCGATTCGGGTGGCGACGGCAACGGTACCGTGTGGCCCGGCGCCGAGCTGACCATCGCGGTCGACGTGCACGCCAACGCGCGCGTGCCCGATCTCGATGTCTCTTTCGCTGTCGTGTCGACCTCCACGAACCATGCGGTCGTCGAGGGGCGTACGAGCACGATGGGCCTCGATCTCGGACCGATCGAGGGGAAGAAGCGGGTGGTCTTCCGCGTTCCGCCGGCCGAGTGGGTCGGCGGCAAGTACTTCGTCACGATCGGCCTCGAGTCGAAGGACGGTTCCCCCTACCACATCCAGACCCAGCGGTACCTGTTGCAGGTGCCCGACGACGTGCAGGTGCCCAAGCGTCTCGAGGTCCAACCCGCCGCCACGGTGGAGGACCTGTGAATCCGAACCCACCTGTCACCGATCCCGAGGCGCATGACGTGCACCTCGCCCAGCGCACCGCAGTCCACCCTGCGGGGAGGAAGGACCGCACGATGTTGATCGGCTTGATCCTGCTCTCGGTGGCCCTTGCCGCCCTGGCACAACTCACCTTGAAGCACGGCATGAACCAGGTGGCCGAAAGCACCGGCGAGCTGCAGCTGAACGCTCATTCCCTGAAGGACGTCGCGAGCACGCTGGCGGTCTGGGGCGGCTTGCTGCTGTTCGGGCTTTCGGCGTTCGTGTGGCTCGCCGTGCTCTCTCGAGCGTCGCTCTCGTTCGCCTATCCGTTCGCCTCGCTCACCTATGCGTTGATCCTGCTCGCAGACCGGTTCGTGCTGCATGAGGAGATCCCTCCGCTTCGGTGGGCGGGCGTGTTCTTCATCATGCTCGGCATCGTGCTCGTGGCCCAGACGCCGCACGAATGACGGTCACGGTCGCTCCCGAGGCCGCGGAACTGGCGGTCGTGATCGTGAACTTCAACGCCGGCGCGTTCCTCGAGCGGTGCCTGGCATCGATCGAGCGGTTCCGCGGCGACGTCGCGCTCGACGTACTGGTGATCGACAACGCCTCGCATGATGGCTCGCACACAGATGCGGTCTCGGCACACCCTTGGGCGCGCCTCATCGAGAACGAGACCAATGTGTACCTCTCGCCCGCATGGAACCAGGGCATCAGGGAGACATCGGCTCCCTACGTGCTGCTGCTGAACCCCGATGTGGAGTGGTGGTCGGGGACGCTCGCCGACTACGTGGCCGTCGCCCGGTCGCATCCGGACGCCGGCATCCTGGGGCCGATGGTGCGGAATTCCGACGGCACCGTGTACGAGAGCGGACGACCGTTCCCGAGCATCGTCGATGCCGCGGGTCACGCCTTCCTGGGCTCGGTGCGACCGGGCAATCCCTTCACGCGCCGCTACCACATGCAGGGCTGGGACCGCACGACGGAGCGAGCGGTGGACTGGGTGAGCGGGTGCTGCATGCTGTTTCCGCGCTCGGCCTTGGAGGAGGTCGGCATGCTCGACGAGAGTTTCCCGCTCTACGGTGAGGAGCTCGACGTGGCCACTCGGCTGCGCGAGTCGGGGTGGACGGTCCGATACACGCCCGCGATCGAGATCGTGCACGAGAGCGGCGTCTCGACGGGCAGGAGCGCCGCGACGCTGCGCATGCACTCCGACAGCATCTACCGTTATTACCGCAAGCACCGCGCCGCGGGGTGGCGGCGGGCGACCCTGCCGGCCGCGTGGGCCGCCCTGCGCCTTCGCGCGCTGCTCGAGGCCCGACGAGGGAGGAGCACGACACGATGAAGGCCGTCGTCTTGGTCGGCGGTGAGGGAACGCGCATGCGACCGCTCACCGAGACCGTGCCCAAGCCCCTGTTGCCCTTGATGGACCGGCATGCGCTCGACCACGTGCTCGACCACCTCGCGGCTCACGGGGTGCACGAGGTCGTGCTGAGCTCGCCCTACCTCGAGCAGGTGTTCCATCCGTTCATCGAGGCTCGACACGGCGAGCCCGCGGTGACCTGGATCACCGAGACGCACGCGCTCGGTACCGGCGGGGCGATCGTCAACGCGCTCGAAGCCGCGGGCGACGAGTCGTTCTTCGCGCTGAACGGCGACATCCTCACCGACCTCGATCTCTCGGCGATGAAGTCGTTCCACGAGGCGCGCGGTGCGGCGGTCACGATCGCCCTGCATCACGTCGAGGATGCCCGGGCCTTCGGTCTCGTGGCCACCGACGACGACGCGCGGGTGTTGGAGTTCCGCGAGAAGCCCGATGACCCGATCCCGGGCGACGTCAACGCCGGAACGTACCTGCTCGATCCGGCCGTCCTCGGCGGATGGACCCCGGGGGAGACGATCTCGATCGAGCGAGACATCTTCCCGGCGGTCATCGAGGCCGGGCACCCGGTCTACGGCTTCGTGGCCGACGCGTACTGGCTCGACCTCGGCACGCCGGAGAAGTACCTGCAGGCACATTTCGACATGTTCGAAGGGAAGGTGCACGGCGTGACCTATCCGGCGCCCTGGGTCGCCGAGGGAGCCCACATCGACCTGGCCGCACACCTCGGTCGCTGGGTCGCCGTGGGTGCGGGCGCGAGCATCGGCGCGCGCGCCCAGATCGACGATTCGGTGTTGCACGAGGGTGCGAGCGTCGGGGCCGGGGCCCTCGTCACCGATTCGGTGCTGGCCCCGGGCGCCGCGATCGGCGATGACGCCGTCGTCACCTCGAGCGTGCTCGGAGCCGGAAGCTCGGTGCCCGCCGGCATGCATCTGACCGATGCGCGGGTGTCCGCAGGAGTGGAAGCGACCTCCCCGTGACGGACCGCCTCAACCGGTTCGCGAGGCGAGCCGATGCTTCGGGGGTGAGACCGACCGGGGGGTCGACCCGCTTCCGACGCGTCATCGTGGCCACCACCGCGCTCGTGGTGATCGCAGCCGGCGCACCAGCCGCGCTCGCTGCCGGCGAGGGCACCACGGTGCCCGGAGCGACCGACGATCCGTTCACCGGCACTCCGGCGCCCGCTCCCCGAACCCTCGCATCGGGCGGATTCCGCTTCTTCGGTTCCGGCTTCGGTCACGGCATCGGGATGTCGCAATGGGGTGCCTATGGGCTGGCGCAGATGGGCTGGTCGCACACGCGCATCCTGAAGCAGTTCTATCGGGGCACCCGCGTCGCTCGCCTCTCCGATCCCGTGCGGAAGATCCGAGTCGGACTCACCTGGGACCGCACCCTGATCCACGTCGCGGCCAAGGACGGGCCGGTGAAGCTCTGGGTCGGCCGGGCCGGAGGCCGCAAGGTCGGCCGCATCCCCGCGGGGCGCACCTGGACGGTGCGAGCGAAGGCGAGCGGGTTCGCGGTGCGTGACCATGGTGGGAAGCTCGTGGGCGGACACACGTGGGGCGGCGCGTCGTTCGACCTCATCGCCACGTACGGCGCCGGCGCTCGGGCGTTCGTCCCCGAGGCCGATGCGGTGCACGGCCAGGGCTACGCCTACAACCGCGGGCACCTCGAGTTCAACCTGTACAAGCGCGGCGGGGCATGGAACCTGCGCCTCGTCCTACCGATCGCCTTCGAGCAGTACCTCTACGGCCTGGGGGAGATGCCGAGTTCCTGGCCCACCGCGGCCCTGCGCTCGCAGGCCGTCGCCGGTCGCACGTTCGCGACCTACAAGGTCAAACGTTTCGCTCCCAACGGTCAGTGCAACTGCGACATCACCGACGGCACCAACGACCAGGTCTACGTCGGCTACAACAAGGAGGGCGGCACCGACGGCAAGCGGTGGGTC
>JAOUEA010000182.1 GCA_029858935.1 Actinomycetota bacterium | reverse complement strand
GTCCGCGAGTTCGCTCAGTGGATCGTTCTGGATGAAGCACATGACATCGGCGAACCAGCCACCATTGCTTCCCCATATAGTCGCGCCAGTGAGCGAATCCACGCGGGCGTCCCGATTCGGGAACACCTGCTGGCCCGATGCATCAACCGTCCCGTAGCCGTACCCTTCCCATCCCTCGTCAGGCTCATACGTGTAGAAGCCCTGCCGTTGCCCTGGAACCGACATGTCCGGAGCTGGATACACGACCCTTGCCCCTTTGGGCCAGAGCGTCGCGCCCCCGGGCTGAACGGTCCAGTAGGCCGGAGGATTCGCGCCTTCCGGCATCGGGAACGGTGGGCGGTCGAGCGGGATCGGCGTCAGCGTCAGCTCATGAACGCTCTCACCGTCGATCGTCTTGACGCGGGTGCCCCGGGGAACATGGACCTCGAAGCCGGGCATCGCCGCGTGAGTGAGAACCACCTCCTTGCGGGTAGGCGAGCCGATCTCGGTCGTCGTCGAGGTGTCGATCCTGGGTAGCCACACTGGTGCCTCCAGCTGGGCCGTCCTCCCTCGCTCAACGTCGATCCCGATGGGGAACGATCCGAAGCGGATGTCGTCCCGTGGCAACGCGGCACCGTCCACGTAGATAACGACGCGACCCGCGGGGACGTCTTCGAGGAGGAACCGCCCGAGCTCGTCGGTGACGGTCTCCGACTCGGCGGCATGATCGACCCCTTCAGCCTCCAAGACTCGGATCGGAACCGAGCCAAGCGGCAGGCCGTCAAGCGACAGCACGCGCCCGAAGATACCGGTCGTGCCGCCCGCCGCCTGGAGAGGCCGCGTCGACTCGAACACTGACTCCTCCTCACCAGTGAGCCAGCCGCTCGGTGATTCGGCGTCGGGCACCCAAACTTCCGGCGTGACGGGGCCGTTCAGCCTGACCGCCTCGAGCGCGGCGGCGTCCGGAATGAATGCGTCCCCTTCGGAAGCACTGGTCGAGACGCGAGAAGCCATCCCCGTCTGGGAGACCGACACGTTGACCGACCACGGGGTTGGCTGGAAGTCGTTGAAGACCCTGATCGCGTAGTCACCATCCTGAGGGAGCGTTGCGCTCATCGATGCTGTGGAGCCGTAGAGCAGCACCCCCGCGAGTTCGCGATCGAAGGGCTCACGCAGGCTGACCTTCTCGGAGGTCGTTCCTGTGTAGTTGGAGAACGAGACCTGCACGATCTGACCTTTCGTTCCCTCGAACATCACCATGGCCGCCTGTTCCTGGCTCACGGTGACCGAGGTGGAGGCGCCTCCGATCGTGACCCGCTTGATCGGCGTGAGATCGGCCGCGGCCAGCGTCGTGCTCGGGAACACGAGATCGGTCGCGGACCTCGCCTTGCCGTCGGGTGTTCTGACCTCGACCGCGCCGGTCGTCGTGAACGGCGGCGTGGAGACCACGAGCGTGGTGGCGGTCGATAGTGCGGTATCGACGATGCTGCGAACGTTGTTGAACGTCACCACGTTGGCGCCGGCGATCGTCGAGAACCCGGTGCCGGTGATCTTCATCTGGGTGTTGAACCCCGGCCGCGTGATCGCCGCACCGGCCATGTCGGTGAACCCCGTGATCGTCGGTGCGGCGGGCGAGGGTGCGAACTCCTGGGTCGAGGTGGCGGTCTTGTTCGTGCCGAGGTTCTTCACCCAGATCGTGCCCGCGATGGCGCCCGTCGGGATCGTCACCTCAAGCACGGTCGAGGTCGCCGAGGTGACCGTGGCCTGGGCGCCCGTGTTCCCGCTTCCACCGGACTTCGTGAACGTGACCTTGTTCTGCGTGGTCGTGGTGTTGAACCCCGTGCCGTAGATCGTCACAGGCTCGCCCACGGCGCCCGTCTTGCCGTGGAAGTCGACGATCGTGACACCCGTCGGGCTGGTGCGCGCGATCGAGAGCAGGTTCCCGTTGTTGTCGTAGTTGTATTTGGCGACCGCCGGAGTTGCCGTCGAGGGGTCGATCACGGCCTGCAGGCGGCCACCCGCGTCGTAGACGAAGGTAATCGGGCTCGACGATGTCGCGGCCAGCGCGGGCGGCGCGGTGAGCCCCAATGCGACCAGCGGCACCAGCAGGCCAGCCGAGATCGACCTGACGACCCACCGACGCGATCTACTCACGACACGTCCCCCTATGCGGTTGCTCTGTCGGGAAGGTGCGCCGAAGGGTATGGGGGGGGGCGAACTCCGTGCAAACCCCCAGGTCAGGGTTGCCTTCGTGTGCTCTAGTCAGACAGGACTACTGGGATGACAGCCGTTCGATCGAGTCCTCGAAGGTCCGGTATCCGGCTGCGGGGTCGTAACCACCCTCGGTCACGCCGGGCACGAGCCGGGCTTCGACACCGGCTTCGACGGGAGCACGGACGAACGCCGCGGCTCTGAACCACTCCAGATCCCCCGGAGGGATCTGAACTTCGCCGTGCGTGCCGAGCCGTCGGTAGGAGGCGTCGTCGGTCACGACCGGGGTCCTGCGGAACGCACGGGTGAGGGCCGCGCGGACCTCTTCGTCGCCGCTCTGCACCAGCGGCTCACCGTCGGTCCACGTGGCGACGCCGACCAAGGTGGGCAGCGAGGCTTCCGCGTCGGGTCGATCGGCCGGCGGCGGCGGACCGGGGCGATAGAACTCGACCTTCATGTCGGGGGAAGACCGGCGATCAGCGCGCGAGCGATCGGTCGACGCGGCGGATCATGCGCGCCAGGCTCTCCAGCAGCGAGACGGCCACCTCGGGGTCCTGCTCGAGTTCCTTCAGGAAGTTCTTCCGCTGGATCATGAGCAGCGTCATCGGGGTCAAGGTGGTGACCGTCGCGGTGCGCTCGCCGCCGTCCAGCAACGAGATCTCGCCGAAATGGTCTCCGGGCAGCACTCGGTGCACGGTCTTGCCTTTGACCGTGACCTTGGCCTCGCCGACGAGCGCAACGTAGAAGCTGTCGCCCGGGTTGCCTTCCTTCACGACGTTGGCGCCCTTCATGAAGTTCGCCAACTCCGCGAGCGAGGCGAGCTTCTTCAGGTGGCGCTTCGACAACCCCTCGAACAGCGGGACGGCTGCGAGCACCGGCTCGAGCTTCTGCTTCGGCTTGGCCACGATGGTCCTCCCTGACAGGCGTGTGCGTCGTCGGGCTCGGGGCAAGACTAGCGGTTGGCCGGGGTCGGCTGCACCGCCGGTTCGGCGTACCACGAGCCGCGTCGATGTCGGAGGTGGCAGGTACGGTGCGGGCCTCACGAGGAGCGAGTTCCTCCCCCGGAAGGAGCCGCTGCCCATGATCGCGCGCGAGCTGCGAACCCCGGAACCTGGCCCACCGGAGACCGTCGTTCGAGCCGGTGCGGTCGTGGTGCGACAGGGTGAACCATGCCCGCCGATGCGCGTCGTGCAACGGGGCGCGTTCGTCGTCGAGGCGCTTCGACACGACGGGCGCCGGCTGGTGCTCGACGTGCTCGGACCGGGCGACGGTATCGGCGGCCCGGCAGCAGGCGCTCGCGACCACGAGGCTCGCATGGCGCAAGCAACGGTGAGGGCGTTGCGTCCGGGGCGACTGCGGGAGGCACTGCCCGTCGAAGAGGCTCCTCTGCTGGCCCGGCGGGCCGAGCGCGCCGCGCGACTGGCGGCCGATCTCGCGTGGTTCGACGTGACGACTCGGTTATTGGCGCGCCTGCATGTGCTCGCGAGCCGATTCGGACGACCCGTGGCCGGCGGGGTCATCATCGGGCTCCGCCTCACGCACGACGACCTGGCCGATCTGTGCGGCACCAGCCGGGAATCGGTGACCCGGTCGATGGGAGTGCTTAGCCGCGACGGGCGCATCGACGTGCCGGGCCGAGGCCGCATCGTCGTGCGTCAGCGATTCTCGGCGCTTCCCTCCTGCAACAGGATGAGGCTGCACGAACCGCAATAGCGTCCGCGCCCCTTGACCGGCTTGCCGCATCGGTCGCACGAGTGCGGGGCGACCGTTTCCCATCGGGCGGCGTCGCCGCGTCCTTCGTGCGAGACGCGCCCCTCCGCCGAGAGCTTCAGCAGGTGCGCGAGCACCGACCTCGCCGCGAGGTCGTGCACCTCGGCCGGGTAGTCGGCGTAGATGTCGGCGACCATGTCGGCGATCGTCCGAGGACCGTTCGACAGCGCGTCCACGATCTGCTGCTCGCGCGCAGCGCGATGCTCGAGGTACTCCTGCAGCTTGGCTCCGGCATCGAGCACCACCGGACCGTGACCCGGATAGATCGTGCGCGGGGCCAGCTCGTGCATGCGCGTGAGCGACCGTAGGTAGTGGACCAGGTCGCCGTCAGGTGGATCGATGAAGCTGGTGCCACGGCCGAGCACCGCGTCGCCGGTGAACAGCGCGCCCTCGGCAGGCACGTGGAACGCCAGATGGTCGCTCGTGTGTCCAGGGGTGTGCACCGCCGTCAGCTCGACATCGCCGACGGCGACCCGTTGACCGTCACGCAGGTGCTCGGCCCCGTCGAGCCGGAATGCGTACAGGGGCGCGTCGAAGCGCGCTGCGAACGCGGCCGCGCCCGGCGCGTGATCGGGATGATCGTGCGTGACGAGCACGGCCCCCACCCGTCCACGAGCCGCGACGGCGACTTCGTCGAAGTGGGGAGGAAGGTCGGGTCCAGGATCGATCACGACCGTCGGCCCGTCGCCGACGACGTAGGTGTTGGTGCCTTCCAACGTGTACGGGCCCGGGTTCGGAGCGAGCACGCGGACGATCGTCAACATGGCGCTCATTCCTCCCAGAAGACCGATCGAGGAAGCCGCACGACCTCGTCGTCGTCGGGCT
>JAOUEA010000181.1 GCA_029858935.1 Actinomycetota bacterium | reverse complement strand
GGAGCGGCACGTCGAGGGTGCAACCGGGGCCGCCACGCTTCTTCGCCGACGGGATGATGGCCATGCCACCGCCGCACGCGTCGCGCAGCGGCGCGCCGAACTTCGGGTGCAGCATCGCGGCGACGTGTCCTGCAGCGTCAGCCGAGCTCAACCGCGGCGACGCTCGAACTCTGCCGTGATCGCGGGCACGACCTGATGCAGGTCGCCGATCACCGCGTAGTCGGCCTGGGCGAGGATCGGGGCGTCGGGGTCGCTATTGATCACGAGGAGCTTCTTCGCCCCTCGGCAGCCGACCATGTGCTGGCTCGCGCCGCTGATGCCGCACGCGATGTAGAGCTCGGGCGCGATGCGCTCCCCCGTCTGACCGATCTGCTGAGCGTGGGAGCGCCAGCCGGCACTCGTGACCGCCCTCGACACGCCGACGACCCCTCCGAGCGCGTCCGCGAGTGCATCGATGCTCGCGAACCCCTCAGCGCTGCCGACGCCTCGGCCGCCGCCCACGACGAGACGTGCGTCGGTAAGCGAACGGGCGCCGCCGCCGGGCGCGTCGACGCGGGTGGCGCGGGCCCGCAGATCGTCGGCCGAGGCGCTCGGCGTCAACTCGTCGATCGTCACCGCCGCCGGCTCGCCCGCGGCATCAGGCGCCACGACCGCGAGCGCCACCGAGAGCACCGCGAACGGCGCTCGCACGAGCGCGTCCTCGAGAAGGCTTCCCCCCCACCGGTGTCGGGTGACGGACCACCCGTCAGCGCCCTGCTCAGCAGCAACGCAGTTTGCGACGAACGGAGCCGAAGACCGGGCGCCCACGTGCGCGAGCAGCTCCTGTCCCCGATCGGTGGCGGCGGCGACCACCGCCGACGGGGACGACGAGGCCACGAGATCCACGATCACCTGCGCCCACGCGGCGGGCGCGTATCCGCCTTCGATGGAGATGTGGGTCCCCATACGGACCCCGAACTCCCCAGCCGTCTCGAGTGCCGCCTCACCGCCGTCGCCGAATGCGACCCCGTGCACCTCCGCGTCAAGCGCCCGCGCGAATGTCAGGGCCTCGAGCGACGTGGTGGCGATCGCTCCCGCATCGTGCTCCACGACGACGAGGATCATCGGGAAACCACCCCGAGCCGCTCGAGGAGATCGACGATCGCCGGAGCCGCATCGGGCCCGTTCCCGAGGTGCTGCGTCTCGCTCTGCTGCACGGCCGGGACCCGGAGCCGGAGCGTCTCGACTACCGGCGTCGGATCGGCCGGGTGGCGTCGGGCGATCTCCTTCTTCTTCGCCCTGATCCGGCCGGGGACCGACGCGAACCGAGGCAAGTTGATGCCTTCCCTTACGGTCACGACGGCGGGCAAGCCCACGTCGAAGACCTCGGTCCCACCCGTCACCTGTCGCTTCGCCGTCAACACACCGTCGAGAACCTCGAGCGCCTTCGCCCCGGTGATGCACGGGAGTCCGAGCGCCTCGGCGACGCGAACACCCACCTGGTAGTCGGCGGAATCGGCCGCCTCGTTGCCGAACATGAGCAGGTCGAACTCGGTGCCGGCCGCTTCCTCGGCCCGCACCGTATCGACGATCGCGCCGGCCGTTGCGACGGCGTCCCAGGCCTCGGCGTCCGCCTCCAGCAGTATCGCGCGGTCGATGCCGATCGCGAGCGCGCTCTGCAGCTGCTCGGTCGCGGCCTCCAGCCCCAGCGTGAGCACGACCGAGGCACCGCCGTGGGCCTCGACGAGTCGCACCGCCTCCTCGGCAGCGCACTCCTCGTGCGGACTGGTCGTGAAGCCCAGGTAGGTCGTGTCGATGTGCAGCTGGTCGTCGGTCAGCGTGATCCGGGACCCCGGCGCGGGCACACGCTTCACGCAGACGAGCACGTTCATCCCGCTCACCCCTTCATCCGCGAGTCGTCGGGATCGAACAACGGCGTGCTTCCCACGACGGCCACGGTCACGGGGTATCGCTCCCCGAAGTACTCGACCTGCAGCGACGAGCCGACCGAGGCTGCCGCGGGCGGCAGGTAGCTCATCATCAGGTGCGCCCCGACGCTCGGGCCCGATCCGGCGCTCGTGACGTAGGAACGACGTCCGAGCGCATCGGTGAGCGGTTGGCCATCGGCATCGAGGACCGGCTCGCGGCCCATCATGTAGCGCTTGACCCCGCTCGCCGAGGTCGCATCGTCCAAGCGAAGCGTGCACAGCACGCGAGTGGGATCCTCATCGCGCTGACGCAGGTACGCCTCGCGGCCGATGAAGTCCCCGTCCTTGACCTTGGGACGCGCCATGCCCGCCTCGACCAGGTCGTGCTCGAGATCGAGCTCGGCGCCGTGCGCGCGGTAGCTCTTCTCGAGTCTGGCCGTCCCTGCGTACGCGCCGATGCCGACGGGCACCAGGCCGCGGTCGCGACCCGCATCCCACACCAGGTCCCAGAGCCGCGCGCCCTGCTCCATCGGGGCGTACAGCTCCCAGCCGAGCTCGCCCATGTAGGAGATGCGCGACGCGAGCACCTCAAGAGGGCCGAGCTCGATTGTGCGACATGTCGCGAACCCGAAACCGTCGTTCGACACGTCGTCGGACGTGATCGCGCCGATCACGTCGCGCGCCTCGGGACCCCAGAGCCCGAGGGTACAGAGCGCCGACGTCGAGTCGAACAGCTGCGCCGAGCCGTCGGCCGGAAGGTGGTCGGTGAACCACTTCCGATCGCTCATGCCCGAGTGGCCACCGGTGACGACGCGGAATCGATGCTCGCCGAGCCGCATGATCGTGATGTCGCCCTTGATGCCGCCGGCCGCGTTCAGCATGGGGGTGTAGACGACGCGTCCGAGCTCGACGTCCATCTGCGAGACCACCATGCGTTGGAGGTAGTCGAGCGCCCCCGGTCCGGTCACGTCGAAGATCGCGAAGGCTGTGAGATCGAGGACGCCCACCCGATCGCGGAGCGCCAGGTGCTCGGCGTTGATGATCGGCGACCACCAGCGCGACTCCCACTCGCCCTCGCGAGGCATGACCGCGTCGCCGTAGTCGCCGAGCAGTCCCTCGTTCGAGGCGTACCAGAAGGGGCGCTCCCAGCCGACAGCCTCGTAGAAGACGGCGCCGAGCACGCGTTCCCGTTCGTTGAAGGGGCTCAGGCGCACGTCGCGGTTCGAGGACCACTGCTCCATCGGATGCACGATCCCGTAGGTCTTGTTGAAGCCCTCGGAGCTGCGCGAGTCCACGTGGTACGCGGTCTTCTGGTGGTCGTAGAACCGCGAGATATCGGCGCCGTGGGGGTCGATCTCGGGGGTGCCGTCGGTCATCCACTCCGCGACCATGCGTGCGATGCCGGGCGCCTCCTTGATCCAGATCGCCGCCGCCGACCACAACCCGCCGATCTCGGGGGTCTCGCCAAGGATCGGCATGCCGTCGGGTGTGAGCGACAGCAGACCGTTGATCGCATACCGGATGCCGACCCGCTCGTCCTCGAGGATGCTCGGGATCAGCTCGAGGGCCTGTTCCATCTGCGGGTCGAAGTCCTCCTGGGTGAAGGGAAGCTCCGTCGGCGAGAGCGCGGATTCCTCGATCGACGGGATCTCATCGGCGGGCATCAGGATCGGCCGGTGCGCGTACGAACCGACCTCGAGGTCGCCGCCGTGCTGGCGCTCGTACATGTTCGTGTCGACGTCTCGAACGATCGGGTAGGTGATCTCCCCGACCGTGTCCGCGAACAACGGCACCGGACCGACGCTGATCATCTGATGCACGGCGGGTGTCAGAGGGATCGACGCCCCCGCCAAAGCAGCGATGCGCGGGCTCCATATGCCGCACGCGATCACGACGGTCTCGGCCTCGATCTCGCCCTGATCGGTTCGGACGCCGCGGACGCGCCCGCGCTCGACGTCGACGCCCGTGACCTCGGCCCCGACCACGGTCAGGGCATCGAGCTCGGTGGCCTTCTCCCGCATCAGCGTGCCGGCGCGCAACGAGTCGACGACCCCGACGCTCGGGGTGTGGAACCCGCCGAGGATCACGTCGGGTGCGATGTAGGGGACGAGGTCGACGACCTCGGCGGGCGTGAGGAGCTCGGACTCGATCCTCCACGAGGTGCTCGAGGCCATGCGCCGCTTCAGCTCCTCGATCCGTTCGGGCTCGCGCGCGACCTCGATGCCCCCGCTCCGCGTGAAGACCCCGAGTTCCTGGTACTGGCGGACGCTATCGGCCGTGAGATCGGTCATCTCCTTGGAGTGATCCACGGGGAAGATGAAGTTCGACGCGTGTCCGGTGGAGCCGCCGGGGTTCGGCAGCGGCCCCTTGTCGAGCAGCACGATGTCCTTCCAGCCGTTCAGGGCCAGCTGGTAGACGAGGCTGTTCCCGACGATGCCGGCGCCGATCACCACCACTCGGGCGCTCGACGGCTGTGCGGTCATCTGCTCCCCCTCATCTTCGTGATGTCGCAGTGTGACATCGGGTCTTCCAACCGTCAGGCGGCCGATCGGCCCCTCCCCGGCGGGCAGCAGGTCCTTCGACCCCGGGCGGGGGCTCTCGCTGACCGCTATTGGCGTCAGGCGCGCCGTGCGCGCGGTGAGCGCCGCCGAGATCCCGCGACTCGAGCCCCTCTCGGTCTCGGTAGACCACCAGCACGTCAAGTCGATGCCCAAGCTCGCTCCCTACTCTTCGACGCGGTGATGTGGCGCGCGAGCCCAGCGCGCTGTATGCGCGGCCTGGCCGGGAGCGGGGCCGCGTGCGCCCTTCGCGCCGATCTGACGGCTTCGAGGATCCCATCGGCCGGCGCTCGGGCGGCGCCGTACCCTCGGGTGCCTCCCGTCGGTGCATCCACGCTCTCG
>JAOUEA010000180.1 GCA_029858935.1 Actinomycetota bacterium | reverse complement strand
AGACCGTTGCCCGGGCTGCAGGACGCCTTCGACCGCATCGGCGCCGCACTCGAACATCATCTCGAGTCGTCGCATGCCGCGGGGGCTGCGCTCGCGATCACCGATCGCGAGGAGATCCTCGGGGTCGCCGTGCGGGGTTTGGCCGACGTCGCCGCGGGCACGCCTGTCGGTCCGGACACGCGGTTCCAGATCGGCTCGATCTCGAAGTCGTTCGCAGGCATCGTGGCCCTGCAAGAGGCAGAAGCCGGCCAGCTCGATCTGCATGTGAGCGTCAACGAGATCGTGCCCTGGCTGCGACTCCCCGAGCCGTTCGGTCCGATCACCTTGCACCACCTCATGCAGCACACGGCCGGGCTCGCCGCGGGCACCGAGGATGCCCCGACCCTCGCGGGTGCCTTGTGGCTGCTGCGCGACGTGCCTGCCACGAGCCCACCGGGGGAGCGATTCTGGTACTCGAACGACGGTTGGAAGGTCGTCGGAGCCTGCCTCGAGCACGTGACGGGCACTCCTCTGCACGACCTGCTCGCCGACCGGCTCCTCCGGCCGCTCGGCATGCGTGAGTCGACCGCTCGCATCACCGAAGACGAGTACGAGCGCACCGCCGTGGGCTACGAGCCGACCCGTTGGGATCGACCGCCGCAGCTTCGGCACACGCTGTCGCCCGGGAACCGTGTCGTAACCAACACGGCCGATGGCTCGATCGTTTCCACCGTGGTCGACATGGCGGCCTACGCCCGGCTGCTGTTGGCGGGCGGCGATCTGCCCGACGAGCGCGGGGAGCGGATCTTGAGCGACGCGATGTTCTCAGCGTTGACCGAGGGCGGCGTCGACGACGGCGACGGTGGCCTCTACGCGTACGGCCTGTGGCAGGAGGACGTCGACGGCCACCGATGGATCGCTCACAGCGGCGGCATGGTGGGCTACTCCGCCCTGCTTGCGGTCTCGCCCGACGAGGGCATCGGACTCGTCGTGTTGCAGAACGGAGGAGGCTCGAAGGTCGCGCTCGCTCGCGCCGCACTGGCTGCGGTGCGGGCGAGCCTGGCGGGCGACGACCTGCCGGGCATCTGGGCGCCCCCGGCGCCGACAGACATCCCGAGGGCCCGGGAGTACGTGGGGCGATACCGGGGTGATGACGGCAGGGTCCTCGACGTCGAGACGATCGAAGATGGTCTCGGCGTCACGATCGGTTCGCTCGCCGTGCGGCTCGAGCGCGACCCGCTGGCAACCGAGATCGGCGATACGTTCCTCGTGGCGCACGCGGCCCTCGATCGGTTCCCGTTGGAGTTCGGGCGCGACGACGACGGGAACGTCGTCGAGGCGTTCCACGGACCCACCTGGTTCCGTGGCGAGGACTACGCCGGCTCCGAGCCCGAGCCTCTGCCATCCCAGTGGAACGGATATGTCGGCTTCTACCGCAACGATTCCCCGTGGAATCCCGTGCTGCGTGTGCTGGGCCGCAAGGGTGTGCTGGTGCTGCAGTGGCCGTACGAGGGTGGGGACCAGGGGGCCGACGGCGAGCTCGTCGCGCTCGGTGACGGCTCGTTCGCGGTCGGCGCCGAACGCGACCCGCGTCGCATCCGATTCGAGGGCATGACGTACGGGGGCAAGGCTGCGATCGCGGTCTTCAACGGTGGCCGATGGTTCCGCTCGTTCGAGGAGTGAGCGCGTGCCGGCGACATGGGCCATGAGGCGACCCGACCGCTCGGCGGGGGAGTGTCATGGGAGTCCGTGAACGGACGCTCGACGTTCTCGACCTCTCGGTGGGGCGTCTGCTGCGGGCCGGCTACCTGAAGAAGTGGTCCGTCCTCGGCGCCTTGATCGGGGTCGTGGCCGGCCTCGGCGCCGTGGCGTTCGTCTACTCGATCCGCTTCTGCAGCTGGTTGTTCCTCGACGTGATCGGCGGCTACGTGCCGCCGAGCTCGGTCGGCGAGGGCAACTCGCTCGGTTCTGCCTTCGCGCGCCCGTGGGCGGTGCCCCTGGCTGTTGGCCTCGGCGGCCTGATCTCGGGCGTGCTGGTCGTGAGATTCGCCCCCGAGGCAGAGGGTCACGGCACCGATGCCGCGATCGAGTCCGTGCACCACAACCCACGAGGCATGAGGGTGCGGGCGTCGATCGTGAAGATCGTGGCGTCGGCGGTCACCATCGGCTCGGGTGGGTCCGCCGGCCGAGAGGGACCGACCGCCCAGATCAGCGCCGGCTTCGCCTCGATGCTCGCGAGGAGACTCGACCTCACGCCGACCGACGCCCGCATCGCCGTCGCCGCCGGCATCGGCTCCGGCATCGGCGCCATCTTCCGGGCGCCGCTCGGTGGCGCCGTGTTGGGTGCGGAGATCCTCTACCGCGACGACCTCGAGGCCGAGGCGATCTTCCCGACCTTCGTCGCCAGCGTGACGGGATTCTCGATCTTCGCCGCGTTCGAGGGATTCGCTCCGATCTTCGGCTACCTGCAGCCGGGCCACTTCGATCGTCTGCAGCAGCTACCCTTCTACGCCGTGATCGGCGTTGCCGCCGGGTTGGCCGGCATCCTCTACACCACGACGTTCTACAAGGCCGTCGATCGGTTCCGCCGACTTCGACTTCCGGCGTGGCTGAAGCCGGCGGTCGCCGGCGTCGCGGTCGGACTGATGGGCCTGGTGATCCCGGGCGTGCTCGGTACCGGATACGGATGGCTCCAGCGTGCGATGACCCAGGAAGGACTCGAGTCGATGGCGCTGTGGATGATCCTGGCGCTGCCCATCGCCAAGATCCTCTCGACGTCGCTCACGATCGGCTCGGGCGGCTCGGGAGGGATCTTCGGCCCCGGCATGGTGATCGGCGGATTCGTGGGCGCATCCATCTGGATGCTGGTCTCCGGGCTCAGCGGTGTTCCGGCGAGCCCCGCTCCCTACGTCGTGGTCGGCATGACGGCTTGTTTCGGCAGCGTGGCCCATGCGCCCCTGGCCATGATCCTGATGGTCGCCGAGATGACGGGCACCCTGGAGCTCGTGCTGCCCGCGATGGTGGCGATCGGGCTCGCCACCCTGATCGTCGGCGACCGTTCGATCTACGAGCACCAGCTCAAGGATCGCAAGGCGTCACCGGGCCACCGGTTCCGCTCTGCGATGCCGCTGCTGGCGTCGGTTCCCGTCACGACGAGCATGGAACGAGCCACGCTCACGATCGACGCTGGGCTGAGCGCCGAGGAGGCTCGCCTCGCCCTGTCGGCGGTCGATGCTCATGAAGCGCCCGTGGTCGACGGCCGCACGGCCTACGTGGGTGCGCTGACCCTCGAGGCGCTCGAGGGCTCCGAGGCCGCGCACGTCAGGGCTCTCGCCGATACGACCGCGCCGTCGGTTCCACGCGATGCAACGCTCGAAGATGCCGTCGAAGGCCTGGCCACCACGCGGTTCAGCCAGGTGCCCGTGCTGGACGACCACCGGCAGATCCTCGGCATCGTGACCGCGACACAGGCGATCGATGGGTACCGCCTCGCACTGCAGTCGAACCTGCGTGGTGTGGGCATCGCGCCCGCCGGAACCACGCTGGTCGAAGCCACCGTGGCCGAGGATTCTCGCTTGGTCGGACGGACGTTGCTGCAGGCACGGCTTCCCACAGGAACGGTCGTGATGGCCATCCTCCGGGACGACAGCTTGCTCGTGCCCGGCAGCAGCGATCGGGTCGAGGCCGGGGACGACCTCATGATGCTGGTACCCGAAGGACGAGGGGGCGAGGTCCGCACGATCGTCGGCGGATCCGGTGACGCTGAGTAGCGGCCGAGTGCGCGGGTCAGATCGCGCGGAAGGCGATCGTGGCGTTCGCGCCGCCGAATCCGAAGGAATTCGACAGGGCCAGCCTCACGTCGAGGTCGCGGGCATCGTTCGGCGTGATATCGAGGTCGCACTCGGGATCGGGCGTCGTGTAGTGGATCGTGGGCGGGATCACGCCGCGCGAGATGGCGAGCGCGCACGCCGCCCCTTCGACCGCGCCGGCTGCGCCGAGCATGTGACCGGTCATCGACTTGGTGGAGGACACGGCCGTCGCGTGAGCGTGCTCACCCAGCACGGTCTTGATCGCCGCGGTCTCGGCCGCGTCGTTCAACGGGGTCGACGTGCCGTGGGCGTTGACGTAGTCGACCGAGGTGGGGTCCTCGCTCGCATCCGCGAGTGCCCAGGTCATGGCCAGCGCAGCGCCGGACCCTTTCGGATCGGGCGCGGTGATGTGGTGGGCATCGTCGCTGGCTCCGTACCCCGCCACCTCGCAGTAGATGCGAGCGTCTCTCGCTCGCGCGTGCTCCTCGCTCTCGAGGATCAGCGCGCACCCTCCCTCGGAGAGCACGAAGCCGTTGCGATCGGCGTCGAACGGGCGTGAGGCGGTCTCGGGGTCGGGGTTCTTCGTCAGGGCGGTCATCTGGGCGAAGGCGGCGACGGTGAGGGGGATCGTGGCGGCTTCCGAACCGCCAGCGATCGCGAGGTCTGAGTATCCGTCGCGGATGAGCCGCATCGCCTCGCCGATCGCGTGGTTGGACGACGAGCACGCTGAGACCGTGCAGTAGTTCGGACCGGTGAGCCCGAAATGCATCGCGATGTGTCCGCCGGCAGCGTTGGCCATGAGCATCGGCACCATGAAGGGAGAGACGCGCCCGGCGCCCTTCTCCCGCAGCACGTCGTGTTGGGTGAGCAGCGTCTGTACCCCGCCGATGCCGGTGGCGTAGATCACGGCGCCGCGCTCAGAGGGGACCTCCGGATCGCCGGCGTCGGCCCATGCCAGCTTCGCGCTTGCGATCGCGTACTGCGCGAACGGGTCGGTGCGTCGGGCCTCCTTCGGTTCGAGGT
>JAOUEA010000179.1 GCA_029858935.1 Actinomycetota bacterium | reverse complement strand
CTTCGAGTACTCGTCGGGCGCGATCTCGACGGTGAGCTTGACGATGTGCTTCTCGGTGTTCTCGACGGTCGTCTGCATAGGTCCAATCAGGCTACCCGAGATCACTTCGTGAAAGCCTCGGCCGAAGGTCCAAGGCTCTCGCGCAGCCTTGACCGGTACCCTCGGCCCATGTATCAGCACGAGCTCGCCTTCGCGAACGGGCTCGCCGACCGATCCGCCGACATCGGCTACGGGCTGTTCCACGGTGACGGACTCGAGATCCGTCGCAAGGCCGACCGCACCGTGGTCACCCAGGCCGACATCTCGATCGAGGCCATGGTGCGCGAGCAGGTGGCGGCGGCGTTCCCCGACGACCACGTGCTCGGGGAAGAGGAGGGTGGCGACGACCGCTCGACCGGACGCGTCTGGATCGTCGACCCCATCGACGCCACCGCGAACTACGCACGGGGCATCCCGATCTGGGCGACGCTGATCGCGTTGCAGGTCGACGGCGACCTGGTGCTCGGCCTCGTGAGCGCTCCGGCGATCGGGGAGCGCTACGAGGCCGTCCGAGGCGGCGGCGCTCGCATGAACGGCCGGGTCATCCGGGTGAGCGAGATCGACCGGCTCGCCGACGCCCAGTTGTTCTGGGGCGGCATGGGCACATGGCTCGACCGGTTCCGCGACGGCGTGCTCGACCTGATGCAGTCGGCGTCCCGAACCCGGGGCTTCGGCGACTTCTGGGGACACGCGCTCGTCGCGCGCGGTGCCGGCGAGGCGATGATGGAACCGGAGCTGAACATCTGGGACTACGCCGCGTTCCAGGTCGTGGTCGAGGAAGCCGGCGGCCGCGTCACCCAGGTCGACGGATCGCCGACCCGACACGGCGGCAGCGCCGTGTCCTCCAACGGCGTGTTGCACGACGAGATCCTGGAGCGGCTCTCGGGCTGAGGTGCGTCAACCGAGCAACCGCTCGATCTTGGCGGCCCACTCGGCGACGTACCTTGGTGCCGCGGCGCGGTACTCCGGGTCGTGGTCCTGCACCACGTGGTTGGCAAGCATCAGGCATCGGTCGGCGGCGAACGTCCGCACCGCTCCCGGGAATGGCTCGGGCCATGGAGCAACCTGCTCGTACCCCCGGCGAAGCGCCGCCTCGAGAGGCTCGAAGACGTCACGGCCCGCCAGCCCGAACACCGTGATGCCCAGATCCTGCGCCGGCCATCCGATCATGCAATCGTCGAAGTCCAGGATCGCGATCGAGCCATCAGATCGAACGAACGCGTTCTCCTCGTGGAGATCGGCGTGGACCAGGCGGGCCGGCTCGGCCTCGCCGAGTCGATCGATCGCCTCGAGCGTCGCGGTCTTGGCTCGCTCGAAGGGCGTCCGCCCGGCAGCCTCGAGCGCAGCGGCATGCTCCTCACCGAACAACACCTCCGGCTCGCCGAACGGATACGGCGAGTTCCAGACCCTGAGGCCGGGCTGGACCGGAAACCGGAGGGCGTGCTCGTGCAGCCTCGCGGCGGTGGCGCCGAGGGCCTCGACGGTGGCTTCGGTCAGCGCATCGATCAAGGGGATGCCGTCGATCCAACCGAACACGACGCAGGCGCGAGGTTCCGGTACCTCCTCGTGCTCGACGAGGACCACGAGGGAGCCCTCGCGTGTCGCGAGGGGCGTGGGCACCGCCAGTTCGGTCTCGGCTGCGAGCGCAGCGAGCCAGGCTATCTCGCCACGCACCTCGTCGAGCGTTCGCCGGTCGGGAAGGCTCACCCGCAGCACGTACCGCGAACCGGTCGCATCGTCGACACGGAAGACGCAGTTCCAATCGTTCGTGATCAACTCGATCGTCGGCGAACTCAGCTCGTAGGACTCGAGCGCTCGCTCGACGAGGGGTCGAAGACGCGCCGCGCGCTGTTCGCTCGACAGCTCGTCTGTCATATCTCGAACGTGTCTCCGCGGTCGCCGAGCGCCGCCATCACGGCGTTGGCCGCGGCGACGTCCTGGACCCCGACGCCGGTGAGATCGCAGACCGTGAGTTGGGCTTCGTCGATCCGGCCTGAAGCCTCGCCGGCGCAGATCGTGCCGAGCTCGGCCGCGCGTTCTCGCTGGTCCGGGGCGTGCTGTAGTTCGCCGAGCGCCGCGCACTGGTCGCGCGAATCGACCGCGAGCAGGTCGGCCCGTCGCAGGATCTCCGGATCGAGCTCCTGCTTGCCGGGCCCGTCGGACCCGACGGCCGTCACGTGCGCCCCGGGTGCGAGCCAGGCGGCCTCGACGAGCGGCTCGCGGGCGGCCGTGCAGGTGATCACGACCTCGGCGCCCTCGACGGCTGCTCGGACGCTCGGCAGATACTTGACTGCGCAACGATCTCCACGACGGCCCTGCACCGCCTCGACCGCGCGAGCGGCATGGTCGCGGTTCCTTCCCCAGATCCGCACCTCACTGAAGTCCGGCCGCACCTCGGCGAGCGCGTCGACCTGGTGCCGAGCCTGGGCGCCGGTGCCGATCACCGCGACGCGTTCCACGCGCCTGGGTGCGAGGTGTCGAGCGGCCACCCCCCCGGCGGCACCGGTGCGCAGGTCCGTGAGGTACCCGCCGTCGAGCAGGAACGCCGCCGGCGATCCGTCGCGCGCATCGAAGACCATGACGAGCCCGTCGATCGCCGGCGGCTCCCGGTCGTAGAAACCTGACGCGGTCTTCACCGCGTAATACGGCGCGCCGTGGAGATGCCCGGCCTTGATGTGCACCTCCCCCCGAGCCTCCGGAACGTCGAGATGGATCACCCCCGGAAGTTCGGCCCGACCCGACGAGTAGGCCACGAACGCCTGCTCGCATGCCTCGATGCATGCGCGCATGTCGATCGCCGCGCGAACGTCGTGTGCACGGAAGATGCGGACCGGACCCACGGCGGGGAGCCTACCCCGCGGCGCGATCGCGCCGACTGCTACGGTCGCATGTAGACCCCGACGGGAGGCATGCCATGACGATCGAGCGGTTCCTCATGGAGCGATACCAGTCGCTGTATTGGCACGAGGTGGACTACGACCTCTCGGAATCGGGCGTGTCACCGATGACGATCCGCGACCTGCTCGGACCCGCCGCCGATGCCGAGTCGTTCCTCGCCACGGCGCTCGGCTACCCGTTGTCCGAAGGCTCCGAGGAGGTCCGAGCCAACATCGCCGAGTGGTATCCGGGGGCGACCGCGAGTCAGGTGACGATGGTGAACGGCGGTTCGGAGGCGAACTTCCTCGCGCTCTGGGCCCTGCTGGAACCCGGCGACCGGCTCGCCTTCATGGTGCCGAACTACATGCAGGGCTGGGGTCTCGGCTCGGCG
The DNA here is from genome assembly GCA_029858935.1 of Actinomycetota bacterium. Taxonomy (GTDB): domain Bacteria; phylum Actinomycetota; class UBA4738; order UBA4738; family HRBIN12; genus JAOUEA01. The sequence goes on along the minus strand of JAOUEA010000179.1, from coordinate 1,524 downwards.
TTCGGACGTGCGAGCGATCGCGTACGGCTTCGTCTGGGCGACGGAGGTTGGCAGCTCGACATCGACCAGCTGCACGATGCGGTCACGAAGCGAACGAAAGCCGTGATGGTCTGCAACCCGAACAACCCGACCGGCCACGTGCTGACCGGGGCCGAGATGGATGAGGTGGTCGAGGCCGCCGACCGGGTCGGCGCCTGGATCGTGGCCGACGAGATCTACCGTGGCGCCGAGCTCGATTCCGACGTGGCCTCGCCCACGTTCTTCGGTCGCTACGAGCGAGTCATCGTCACCAGCGGGCTTTCGAAGGCGTTCGCGATGCCTGGGCTCCGGGTCGGGTGGGCGGTGGCGCCGGCCACGATGATCGCACGCATCTGGGAGCGTCATGACTACACGACCCTCACACCTTCGGCAGTCAGCGACCGCCTCGCCGCGCTCGCGATGCTGCCCGAGGTGCGAGAGGCGATCCTGGCCCGCACGCGTGCGATCGTCCGCGCGAACTACCCGGTACTGGAGTCCTGGCTCGAGACGCACCGTGACATCTTCATGTGGGATCGCCCCGACGCGGGTGCGATCGCCTACGCCAAGTACGACCTTCCGATCAAGAGCACCGAGCTCGCAGAGCGTGTCCGCACCGAGCGAAGCGTGCTCCTCGTGCCCGGCGACATGTTCGGGCTCAAGAAGGGACTGCGGTTCGGGTTCGGCTACGACATCGAGCACACGATGAAGGGGCTTTCTCTGGTCGACGAGATACTCGCCGACGTCATCGCGAGCGTCTGAGCGCGGGCCCGTCGGTCGCCGACGATAGGCTTTCGGCCATGGTCTCGCGATGCGAGTGGGCACCCCTCGATCAACCCCGCTCTCTCGCCTACCACGATGAAGAATGGGGAGTGCCCGCGCACGACGACGTGCACCTGTTCGAGATGCTCACGCTCGAAGGCGCACAGGCAGGCTTGAGCTGGTCGACGATCCTCAACAAGCGCGAGGGTTACCGGCGCGCGTTCGCCGAGTTCGACCCCGCGACGGTCGCCCGGTTCCGCCCCGCCAAGGTCGATCGGCTGCTGACCGACCCGCGCATCGTCCGGAATCGGCTGAAGGTGGAATCCACCGTGCAGAACGCGCGCGCGGTGCTCGAGGTGCAGTCCCAGCTGGGGTCGCTCGGCACGTACCTCTGGTCGTTCGTCGAAGGCGAGCCAATCGTGAATAGCTGGAAGCAGCTCGGCGACATCCCAGCCGAGACCGAGCGATCCCGAGCGATGTCGAAGGACCTGAAGCGGCGGGGCTTCCGTTTCGTCGGCCCGACCGTCTGCTACGCGTTCATGCAGGCGTGCGGTCTGGTCAACGACCACGTGGTGGGGTGCTTCCGGTATCGAGAGGTATGAGCTTCGACCAGGCGGTCAGTCCTCGGCGTACAGGTCGGGGGCGTCGGCTCGGCTCGCCATGTATTCCTTGAGTTCTTCGTCGATCGCCGGGTCGAGGCCGGGGTCCTCGTAGTTCTCGAGCAACTGCTTCCAGGCTCGGTTCGCT
>JAOUEA010000178.1 GCA_029858935.1 Actinomycetota bacterium | reverse complement strand
GAGGTACGGCTCGATCTCATCCATGAAGCTCTGATTCCCGTCGATCGTGTGGTAGTAGTTCACGTTGATGCCCGTCTGATCGCTGAACACGTCGAGCGATTGACGGCTCCCCGCTCGATAGTCGATGTAGTACGGCCAGTTCGCGAAGTTCAGCCGGCCCGAAGGCTGCTTGCGGCTCCACCACGAAGCCCAGTCGATCTCCGGAGCAACGGTGGGCGATGGACGTGCCGTCACCGCCACGGTGCGGTCGCACGCCGCGAGCAACCCACCGCCGGTGATCAGCGCCGCGCCGCGACCGACGCGACCCAGGAAGCTCCTTCGGCTCATCCCGGCAAGGATCTGGTCGCCCTGGGCCGGATCGGGTTCGAGTGGGAAGCGCAACGGCGTACCCATGCCGCGAGCAACGTACGTCGAGTGGTTGCGCCACACAAGACCCGTGACGTGCGCGGCTTCGTCTCCCGTGAGCCCGAGTGCTCGGTCGACGCTGCCGCAGACCCTCTGCTAGGGTGCCCGCGTGCCGTCGCCGGCACCACCTCCCTTCCCGACGCTCGGTGGCGCTGCCGTACGTGCTCGACCCGGGGACGAGGAACCCATGAACGGGAGACCGACGACACACACCGCATACGCGCTCGTGGTGGCGCTCGCGTTCGGGACGGTCCTCGCGGCCGCGCCCGCTGCGACCGCCGGTCACAACCCGGGGCCCTGCAGATTCCACCGCGAGGACGGCCAGACCGTCCGGCAGCACGCGCGCAACCAGATCCGATGCGCGGTCGGCCGATGGTCGGTCCCCGGCGGCGTCACGACGGCGGTGTGCATCGCCAAGCGCGAGAGCGGCCTGCTGCCCTGGGCCGAGTCCTCCGACGGGTTGAACAAGGGCCTGTTCCAGCAGCACGTGGACTACTGGGACGGCAACTACGCGAGCTACACCCGCAAAGCGTGGCAGCTGCGACACACGATCCTCAGCGGTCGCACGAACGCGATCGTGTCGATCCGCATGGCCCACTCGATCGGCTGGGGCCCCTGGGGTGGCCGTCGCTGCGGCTGACGGTTCGATCCACCGACGAGGACCTGAACCTCGTGCGCGCCGCCCTTCGGCGACCGGACTAGACTCCCGGCATGGTGACCACCGACGAAGATCTTCCCGGCAGCGGCGGCAGCACCGGCGGAGACCCGGAAAGAACGGTCGAAGACCGCATCGAGGAACTTCGCAAGCGGAAGAAGGCCGCCCGAACCCCTGGGGGGCGAGACTCCGCCAAGCGACAGCACGACAAGGGCAAGCTCACCGCCCGCGAGCGTCTCGACGTGCTCATGGACGAAGGGTCGTTCGTAGAAACCGACCCGTTCGCGGTCCACCGCTCCCACGACTTCGGCATGGATCGCAAACGTCCACCCGGTGACGGCATCATCACCGGCTACGGCACGATCGACGGTCGCAAGGTCTTCGTCGCGAGCCAGGACTTCACGGTCTTCGGGGGATCGATGGGCGAGGTCATGGCCCAGAAGGTCACGAAGATCATGGACCTCGCCATGTCGACCGGGGCGCCGTTCGTCGCGATCAACGATTCGGGCGGCGCACGCATCCAGGAGGGAGCGGCCTCGCTCGCAGGGTACGGGTACATCTTCGAACGCAACGTGCGCGCGAGCGGCGTGATCCCACAGATCAGCGTGATCATGGGACCGTGCGCCGGAGGCGCCGTCTACTCCCCCGCGATCACCGATTTCACGTTCATGGTCCGGGAGACCTCGCACATGTTCATCACCGGGCCCGACGTCATCAAGACCGTGACCGGCGAGGACATCACGATGGAGGCCCTCGGCGGCGCGATGACGCACGCCACCGAGTCAGGCGTCGCGTCGTTCATCGGCGAGGACGACGAGGACGTGTTGAACCGCGTTCGCTACCTGCTGAGCTTCCTGCCGCCGAACAACCTCGAGGATCCGCCCGCCTACGCGGCCACCGACGATCCGGGACGGCTGGCTGACGCGCTCACGCACATCGTGCCCGACCGCGCCAAAGAGGCCTACGACATGCACGAGGTGATCCGCTACATCGTCGACGACGGCGAGTTCCTCGAGATCTTCCCGTTGTGGGCGATGAGCATCGTGATCGGCTTCGCACGCCTGGACGGCCACAGCGTCGGAGTGATCGCGAACCAGCCGAAGGTGCGTGGAGGCACACTCGACATCGACACCAGCGAGAAGGCGTCTCGGTTCGTGCGATTCTGCGACGCCTTCAACATCCCGATCCTGACGCTCGTCGACGTGCCGGGGTTCCTGCCGGGCAAGGAGCAGGAGTACAACGGCATCATCAGGCATGGGGCGAAGCTCCTCTACGCCTACGCCGAAGCCACGGTGCCGCGCATGACGGTGATCACACGGAAGGCCTACGGCGGCGCATACCTCGTCATGAACTCCAAGCATCTGCGGAGCGACGTCGCATTCGCGTGGCCCACGGCCGAGATCGCGGTGATGGGCGCCGAGGGTGCGGTGAACGTCGTGTTCCGCAAGGAGATCGAGAAAGCGGCCGACCCCTCGAAGCGGAAGGAAGAGCTGATCCGCGAGTACCGCGAGAAGTTCTCGACGCCCTACGCTGCTGCCGAGCGCGGGTTCATCGACGACGTCATCGAACCGGCCGAGACCCGGGCGCGCCTGATCAAGGCGCTGCGGATGCTCTCGACCAAACGCGAGAGCGTGCCGGCCCGCAAACACGGGAACATCCCGCTCTAGCAGGAGGTCACGCGATGCCGATCAGCGACGAGGGCGAGCGCCGGTTCGATCTGCCCGCCGACATCACGCCCGAAGAAGAGCGCGCGATCCTGATGGCGCTCGAGCGCTTCTTCGTCGCGGAGAGCCCCCGGCCGGCGCCCTGGGTGCTCCAGGGCCGCATCGACTCGACGGGCCTCGGCGCCCTGCAAGCTCGGCGGTACGCTCGCGAGCCATGGCACGGACAACAGGGGCCGTTCGCGCGCAAGGGCGTGCCGACGGTGCACGGCCGTAGCGACGTTCGCTAGTCTCGATCAGACTAGCTCTGGGAAGCGAAGGCCGACGTGCTCGCGACGAAGACCCCTGGCACCGCCGACCGAACGGATGCGCTCGCCGCGTTCGACCGGGGCGGATGCGGACCTGCGCGCTCGTGGAGCAACGAGCCGGGCGATCGGTACCCGCGCCACGAGCACGGGTTCCACAAGGTCCTTTTCTGCCTCGCCGGATCGATCGTGTTCCATACCGACGAAGGTGACGTGCCGCTGACGGCCGGCGATCGGCTGGATCTCCCCAGGGGCACCGGCCACGCAGCCACGGTCGGTCCCGACGGATGCTCGTGCGTCGAGGCCTCGCGCCCGTGAAGGTTGCCCTGCACATCGACCAGCTGTGGTTCTCGGTGCCGGGCGGCATCGCCACCTATATCCGGGAGTTGGCACCGGCGCTGATCGCCGAGGACCCGTCGCTCCAGCTCCTTCCGTTCCGATCGCGTTTCGGCTCGGGGGGGCCGCCGGCAGCGTGGCTCGAGCGCCTGCCACCCGTGACCACGATCGACCGACCGATCCGTGCGCTGTATCCACGGTGGGATCTCCTCGGCCGTCCCGGGTTGCCGAGTGATCTCGCGAGCGCCGGGGTGGTGCACGCCACGAACCAGGCGGCGATCGCGCCGACGCGGCGCGGCCAGCGGCTGGTAGTCACGGTGCACGACCTGGCGTTCCTCCGGCACCCGCAGCTGTTCCCACGGGACTGGCGCATGCTGTACCGGGCCGGCCTGCGGGCCGTCGCGCGACGCGCCGATGCCGTGCTGGTGCCGTCGGCCTTCACGGCGCACGAGCTGCGGGAACGTTCCGGGGTCGATCCCGCACGGGTGCACGTGACGCCGCTCGCCGCGTCGCTGCCCGTCGGCGAGCACGAAGACATCGCATCGACCCTGCAGCGGCTCGCGGTGCCGAGACCCTACGTGCTGTCGGTCGGCACCCTGGAACCGCGGAAGAACCAGGCGCGCCTCGTACGCGCCTATCGTCGCCTGGCTGCGCAGGGCCGCCCGCACGCCCTCGTGCTCAACGGCCCGGACGGCTGGCTCGACGATGAGTTGCGACGCGAGCTCGAGGCCCGGGGACCGGGGCGCGTGGTTCGTACCCGCGACCTGAGCGCTGCCGATCTCGATGCGCTGTATCGGGGCGCCGACGTCTTCGCGTACCCGGCCCTCTACGAGGGGTTCGGCCTCCCGGTCGTGGAGGCGATGGCCCGCGGGGTACCCACGGTGGCCTCCAACACGACCTCGATCCCGGAGGTCGCCGGTGACGCCGCGGTGCTGGTCGACCCGCTCGACGAGGACGCGATCGCCACGGCGCTCGACGCCGTGCTCGACGACGCGGCGCTCGCAGACGACCTTCGACGGCGTGGACCCCTGCAGGCCGCCGGCTTCTCGTGGCGGGAGACCGCCCAGGCCACGCTTCGCGTGTACCGTCATGTCGCGGGGACGCGATGACGACGATCCCGTGAGCATCCGATGAAAGTGACCTTGATCTCGACCGTGAAAGACTGCGCCGGCTCGGCCGACGCGTTCCTCGCCTCGCTCGCGTCGCAATCGCGCACCCCCGACGAGGTGATCATCGTGGACGGCGGGTCGTCGGACGGCACGGCCGAGGCCTATGCGCGCGACGAGCGGGTAATCATGCTCGTGGAACCCGGCGCCAACATCGCGCGCGGTCGCAATACGGCGCTCGCGGCCGCGACCCATGACGTCGTGGCCGTCACCGACGCCGACTGTGAGCTCGATCGGGGCTGGCTCGAGGCGATCATCGCGCCGATCGAGGCGGGGGCCGAGGTCTCGATGGGCTGGTACGAACCGATGCTCGAGA
>JAOUEA010000177.1 GCA_029858935.1 Actinomycetota bacterium | reverse complement strand
CGCCGAACGCGACCACGCTGAACCCGGGTGCCCAGTCGCGCTTGCGCCACCATGCCCACGCGCAGAACGGGACCGTCCACATCGTGCCCCAGAACAGCACGGGGTTTCCGATGGCGAGGATCTGGCGGATGTCGGGACCCAGATCCTCCACGAAGTAGCTCACGGGTCGAAGCATGGGGATCCACGTCCAGGGCTTCGAGTAGTAACCGTGCGTGGGGGTGAACGTGTCGGTCTTCGTGTCGAGGGCGGTTGCCCGAAGGCCGCGGTGGTAGTTCCACATGTCGCGGTGATGGTCGATCCACGAGGCGAGGCTGGGCTCGAAGTGTACGAACCACGGGATCCACGTGAGGGTGTAGACGACGAGCGGCACGATCGCGAATGCGACGACCACGCCGATCGTCTCGAGGCCGAGCGTTCTCGCGAACGCCGTTCCGCGGCTCACCCCTCCTCGACGCCGGCGGGTCGTCTCCCAGAGGTAGGTGAGCAGCACGGCGGCGGGGATCGCCATCGCTCCCGACCACTTCACGGCGACCGCAGCCCCGAGGGCCGCACCGGCGGCGAAGCGCCAGGGCCGGAAGAACGGCGAGGGCACCTTCGGCGGTTCGGCGTCCGTGGGCTCGGACCCGTCGTCGGCCGCGGCGACCGGGGTCACGAGGGCGATGTCGGTGCGCCGATCGATCCATCGGCGGTCCAACAGCAGGAACAGGAAACCGAGCGTCGCCCAGAACGCCAGGTGGATGTCGAGCAGGGCGACCCTCGATTGCACGACGTTCAAGCCGTCGATCGCGATCAGCAGTCCCGCGGCGAAGGTCCACACGGGTCTGCCGAACAGCAACTGGGCCATGAGCGCGGTGAACACGGCCACCCCGATGCCTGCGAGGGCCGAGGCGAAGCGCCAGCCGAACGAGCTCATGCTGAAGGCCTCGACGCCGAGCCCGATCGTGAGCTTGCCCAGCGGAGGATGCACCCACGACCCGGTGTCCCACTCGTTCTCGCGCCAGAAGCGCTCGTCGCTCGATGCGATCATGCAGGTCCGGTCGGAGCCACCCGTGACCTGCACACAGCCGGCCTTGGCGTAGTACACCTCGTCGAAGACCATCTCGTGAGGGTCGTCGATGGCCGCGAACCTGATGATCCCGGCGACGGCCGCGACCGCGAGCACGGCCACCGCCGGTCGGTTCAAGCGTCGCAGCAGTGCCGGCATCGGCTCAGCGTACCGGCGGCCGGTCGGGCGTGGGCCTAGCGATCCTTCACGCGGCGCACGAACTGACACCCCTGGAACTCATCCGTGATCGAGGCGGTCTTGTTGTCGACGAGTCCGGCTGCGAGGCCATGTGCCTGCACGACGGCGAACGACAGATCGGTCTCGAGCCCCGACGCCTTCTTCGGCCACGCGATCCAGAGTCTGCCGGCGACGTCGAGCGACCGCTGCATCCCCGGGAAGCGGCGCGCGAGCTCCCGACGCTCGGTCGTGAACACCACGGCGACGTCGATGCGTGCGGTGGCCCGGGCGAGGAAGACGACCTCCGGGGGCAGCGGGGCCCGCAACTCGAGCAGCACGTCGAACCCGTCGGGGGCTCCGCGCAGCACGACCCGCGACCCCCTGCGGATGCCGAGCTTCTTCCACAAAGGGGTCGCCGAGTAGTCCTTGTGTCCCTCCGCCATGGGTGCCTCGTCCATCGACCTTCTGCCCGTGGGCGCTCGGGCCACATCGTGTCACCCTGGACGCATGGGAGGCACCCTGTGGCTCGTCGCGACCCCGATCGGCAACCTGGGCGATCTGTCGACGCGCGCCCGCGAGGTCTTCGGCCAGGTGGACGTGGTCGCATGCGAGGACACGCGCCGCACCGGCCGGCTGCTCGCGGGCCTGAAGATCAGGGTGCCGCTGGTCTCCTACTTCGAGGGCAACGAACGCCAGCGTGTCGACGAGCTCCTCGTGCGCCTTGGCAACGGCGACGATGTCGCGCTGGTGACCGACGGCGGCACACCCGCCGTCTCGGACCCCGGCTACCGTCTCGTGCGCGCCTGCATCGACGCCGACATCGACGTGCAGGTGGTGCCGGGCCCTTCCGCCGCGATCGCGGCCCTCGTCGTCTCGGGGCTGCCGACCGACAGGTTCGTGTTCGAAGGGTTCTTGCCCAGGAAGCCGGGCGAACGCAGTCGCCGGCTCGACGGCCTTCGCCATGAGCCGCGCACGATCGTCGTGTTCGAATCGCCCCTGCGTGTGCAGACGCTGTTGCGTGACGTGCTCGTCGCGATCGGCGACCGCGAGATCGCCGTCGTGCGAGAGCTGACGAAGCTGCACGAACAGGTCTTGCGAGGGCGGGTCAGCCAGGTCCTGTCGCGTCTCGGGGCGACGGAGCTCAAAGGCGAGGTCGTGGTCGTGATCGGAGGTGAGCGCGTGCGTCCGTCCCCCGACATGGCGGTGTGTGTCGAGGAAGCGCGAGAGCTCGCCGCCGGCGGTATGCGCAAGCGCGACGCCGCCCACGCCGTCGCCGATCGCTACGGGGCGAGTGCCAACGAGGTCTACCGCGCGCTGCTCGACGCCTGACACCGTCCCGATCCACAAGCGACGACCCCTCCGCTAGGCTCGCGGGTCATGGATGACGCCTTCTTGCAGGAGATGGCCGAGGGCTACGCGTTCGACGAGCCGTCGCTGTCGCTCGGGGCCCCGATGCTCGGCGGCGAGATCGCGGCGAGCGCGCCGGTTCGGCTTCCGCTGTCGATGGTGAATCGCCACGGGCTGGTGGCGGGCGCGACCGGCACGGGCAAGACGAAGACGCTGCAGATCATGGCGGGCCAGCTCTCCGATGCCGGGGTCCCGGTGTTCGTGAGCGACGTGAAGGGTGACCTCACGGGTCTCTCGCAACCGGGCGACGCGACCGCCGGGCCGATCGTCGAGCGCGCACGGCAGCTCGGCATCGCCTACGAGCCGAAGTCGCACCCGGTCGAGTTGCTCTCGCTCTCGGGCGAGCTCGGCGCGCAGGTGCGTGCGACGGTCTCGTCGTTCGGTCCGATCCTGCTGGGCAAGGTGCTGGACCTCAACAAGACGCAAACATCGGTGCTCACGCTCGTCTTCGCCTACTGCGACGACCAGCGGCTTCCGCTGCTCGATCTCGCCGACCTGCGAACGACGCTGAAGTTCCTTTCTTCGGACGAGGGAAAGTCGACGCTCGAAGAGTACGGAGGCTTCTCGAAGGCGACGATCGGGGTGCTCCTGCGCTCGATCGTCGAGCTGGAAGCCGCGGGCGCAGATTCGTTCTTCGGCGAGCCGGAGTTCGCGGTGCACGACCTGATGCGCTCGACCGACGACGGCCGCGGCGTCGTGTCCCTGCTCGAGCTCTCCGACGTGATGGACCGCCCGCGGTTGTTCTCCACCTTCATGCTCTGGATGCTGGCCCAGCTCTACGCTCAGCTTCCCGAGGAAGGCGATCTGCCGAAGCCGAAGCTCGCCTTCTTCTTCGACGAGGCGCACCTGCTCTTCGACGACGCAAGCGAGGCGCTCATGGAGCAAATCGAGCTCACCGCGAGGCTGATCCGCTCGAAGGGCGTCGGCGTGTACTTCGTCACCCAGGGGCCGACCGACGTGCCGTCGTCGGTGCTGTCCCAACTGGGGAACCGGGTGCAGCACGCGCTGCGCGCGCACACGCCGGAGGACGAGTCGAACCTGCGGAAGACCGTGCGGACGTTCCCGAAGAGCGAGCACTACGACGTCGGCGAGACGTTGACCTCGCTCGGCATCGGCGAGGCGCTGGTCACCGTGCTGACGCCGAAAGGGGTTCCGACGCCGCTGGCCGCGACCCGCCTCGTGCCGCCCGACTCGTTGATGGACGCGGTCGATGCCGCGACGCGTGCCCAGCTGATCGCATCGGGATCGCTGCAGGCGAAGTACGCCGTGGCGGTCGACCGCGAGAGCGCACACGAGATCATCACCGCGAGACTGAATGGAGCGGCGGAGGTCGTGGGGCAGGAAGCGGCCACCCCGCTTCCTCCACCGCCGCCCGGCGCACCTCCTGCAGAGGAAGCCGCCGCGCCGACGCCGAAGCCCTCGAGGCCGGCGAAGACCGCGCCGAAGCCGAAGACCTCCGCGAAGCCGACGACCTCGGGGGAGCCCGAGAGCGGCTCCGACGGAGGGCTCGCCGACGACGTGAAGGACATCGGCGTGGGCTTCGCCAAGGACATGCTCACGACCGCCGACGGCCGGCGCACCCTCCGCACGGTCTTCGGGGCGCTCTTCGGCAAGAAGTAGCGCCTACTCTCAGGCGCCTCTCAACCCCGCAGCACGTCGCCTAACGCAGCCAGGCGCTTCTTCCACAGGACCTTCTCCCGGTCGACAGCCTCCTTGCCATCGAGACGGGTGATCTGCAGAGAGACGGTCGACTTCGACGGACCCTTCGCCTCGAACCACGCATGCAGGCGCGCCGGGCCATCACCGATGTCGAAGCGGGCGGACCTCCCAGGCTGCGATGTGCGCACCCGGAGGGTTCCAGGATCAAGCCAGCGGTTCCGGCCGCGCACCTCGGTGAAGGCCCGCGACAGCGACACGACGTCAACAGGATAGGTCTTCGACGCATACGCGCAGTATCCGTCCGCGGTCTCGTTCACACCTCGCAAACCACGAGCGCGCTCGTAGCCGACGGTGATCGACTGTGCGCTCCACCCGTCGACACCGAGCGTCTGCTGCAGGTGGCGAGCGATCTCGCGATGCGCGCGTGTGCCGGCTCCCCACGCGTCGAGCACGCGAAGCCACTCCTGCCATCCCCTGCCTGTGCGTCGGCGGATCGCGGCATCGGAGAGCCCGAGGTCGTCAGTGAAGGAGGCCTCGGGCTTCGCGATCTGCGAGCGTGCGGCCGC
>JAOUEA010000176.1 GCA_029858935.1 Actinomycetota bacterium | reverse complement strand
CTCGACGTCGCGACCTCGGAGGACCTCGAGCAGCATCCCGAGGTGCTCGAGGGCCATCGCCTGTTCCTCTCCGTCGGTCACGACGAGTATTGGTCGCGGGGCATGCGAGAGGCGCTCGACTCCTTCACCGACGCCGGCGGCAACGCCGCGATCTTCAGCGGGAACACCTGTTTCTGGCAGGTCCGGTTCGACGAGGACGTGCGCTCGATGACGTGCTTCAAGTACCGGGCCGACGAGGACCCGGTCGTCGGGACCCCCGAGGAACACCTCGTGACCGGACCGTGGAGCGACCGTCGCATCGCCTGGCCTGAGACGCGAACGATCGGGCTGACGTTCACCCACGGCGGATACTCGCGATACGGCCTCGGGGTGCCGGCCGGCTCCGGCGCCTACACCGTCTGGCGGCCCGACCACTGGGCGTTCGAGGGCACCGACCTGCACTACGGCGACGAGCTCGGGCGCGCAGATGCGATCGTGGCCTACGAGGTCGACGGCGTGGAACTCACCACCGGGCCAAACGGACTGCCGACGCCCACCGCGGCCGACGGCGCGCCCGACGGGCTCGAGATCCTGGCCACCGCCCCGGCGCGCCTGTGGAGCCAGCACGAGCAGCCGAGCCGATATTCCCACGAGCCCGGCGAGCTCGAGAACACAGCGATGGCGGTCTTCGGTCCGGGCTGGCGCGACCAGGTGCACCGGGTCACGAACAACCATGCGTGCATCGGCGTGTTCACGAAACCGAACGGGGGCGGCACGGTGTTCAACGCCGGCGTCACCGACTGGACGTCTGGGCTCGCAGACCCCGACGTCGACCGGGTCACTCGCAACGTGCTCGATCGCCTGTCGGCCTGAGCGGTGTCGAGGGAGTCGGTCGGCTGTTCGAGGTTGGCCGGCGTCGCCGGGCCTCGGGCGAACTGCCGGTAGCATCGCTGGATGCGTCTGTCGAGGATGCGCGACCGGCTCCGCTCGAGCCTGTGGTTCGTTCCCGCTATCTTCGGCGTGGGAGCCGTCGTGCTCGCGGTGGTCATGGTCCGGCTCGACCGGAGTACCGAGAGCGCCACGATCGTCGGGTTCGGCGGCGGTCCCGAGAGCGCTCGGTCGGTGTTGTCGACCGTGGCGGCGTCGACGATCACGTTCGCGGGGCTGGTCTTCTCGATCACGGTGCTCGCGCTCCAGCTCGCGAGCGGACAGTTCTCTCCTCGAGTGCTTCGCACCTTCCTGCGTGATCGAGCCGGGAAGGTCACCCTCGGTATCACGATCGGCACGTTCACCTACTCGCTGCTGGTGCTGCAATCGGTCAGATCCGAAGCGTCACGGGGAGGCGAGTTCGTGCCCTCATTGGCCGTGTCGGCGTCGCTCCTGTTCGCGATCGTCGCCGTCGGCGCATTCATCCAGTACATCCACCACATCAGCCAGTCGATCCAGGCATCGCGGATCCTCGACGCGGTGGCGGAGGAGACGACCGAGGCGATCGCCCGGTTGAGCCAGCGAGAGCCGGGGGCACCCCCGCCCACATCGGTGTCCTGGATCGCCACGTGTGCCGTGAGCCACGACGGCGTCGTGGTCCGTGCGGACGAACCGGCGCTCGTCGACCTCGCCGCGGCGAATGGGTGCATGTTCGAGCTCGTGCCGGCCGTTGGCGATTCGATCGCCGACGGCATGCCGCTGATACGCACGACGGCCACGATCTCCGGAGCGGCCGCACGAGAAGCGGTGCGCGCGATCGACGTCGCTCCTGAGCGCACGATGCAGCAGGACGTCGCGTTCGGCCTGCGCCAACTCGTCGACGTCGCCGAACGGGCGCTCTCCCCCGGCGTGAACGACCCGACAACAGCCGTCCAGGCGATCGATCGCATCCACGCAGCGCTCAGGCGCCTCGCCACGGTGCCCCTCGGCCAGCGGTGGGTCGCCGATCAGGAGGCGCAGCCGAGATTGTCGATCCGAGAACCCGCGTGGGACGACCTCGTGTCGCTCGGATTCGACGAGATCCGTCGATCGGGCGAAGGTTCTCTGCAGGTGTCCCGTCGCCTCCGGGCGGCGCTCGATGACCTGCTCTCGGTTGCCACCGGCGAGCGTCGGCGAGCGATCGAACGGCAGATCCAGCTGCTCGACGCCTCGGACGCCCGGTCGTTCCAAGATCCGGGTGACGTCGAGATGGCGAGCGTCGGCGACCCGCAGGGGATCGGGGGTCCGGGCCGAGCCGATCCGACCGGCGCCGTCAACCGGACTTCGTGAGCGGCGCGTAAGCGAGCAGCACGCGCTTCTCCCCCACCTCCGGAAACGAGATCGTGGCTTCGGCCCCGTCGCCGTTGCCGTTGACGGTGAGCACGATGCCCTCGCCCCACCGCTCGTGCACGACGGTATCGCCCGCCGAGACGACGGGCGCCTCGCGCTTGGACACGCCACGAGGCTGCGGAGGCGTCCAGTCGGCCGCGGGACGATCGTCGTCGTCGTGCTCGCGGCGCCCGCCGATCACGCGCCCGCCTCCACGGCCCGCGCCCGGGTAGCCTCCCGAGTCCGAGCCCCCTCCGCTCTGCCGACCCCCGGTGTACCTCCCGCCGTAGCCGCTGCTCGAGCCCTCGCTCTCGCGCACGTCGAACAAGTGCTCGGGCATCTCCCCGAGGAACCGGGACGGCGGGTTGTACTGGGTCTGTCCGTAGATCGTGCGGCTCCATGCGTGCGTGAGGTACAGCCGCTGCTGTGCCCGCGTGATGCCTACGTAGGCGAGCCGGCGTTCCTCCTCGAGCGCGGCCGCGTCGGTCATCGACCGGAAGTGCGGGAAGATGCCGTCTTCCATGCCCACGATGAACACGACCGGGAACTCGAGCCCCTTCGCGATGTGCAGCGTCATCAGGGTGACGCTGGACTCGTCCTCGTCGTAGTCGTCCTGCTCGCCGAACAGCGAGACCTGCTCGAGGAACTGCTCGAGCCCGGCGTCGGGCTCTCGGGTGAGCAGCTCGGCCGCCACCCCCCCGAGCTCCTGGATGTTCTCGATGCGACCCTGTGCCTCGACCGTGCGCTCTTCTTCGAGCTCGCCGAGGTAGCTCGACTCGAGGGCGGCGAACTCCACCATGCGGGCGGGACCGGCGCCGTCGTCGTGGTGGCGACGGATCGCTTCCATCACCTGGTTGAACCCCGCGACCGCGCCCTTCGCGCGCGTCTGGAGCACCGCGATCTCGTCGACGCGGCGGCACGCCTCGATCGGGTCGATGCCCTCCGTCTCGGCGAACGATTCCACCGCCGCGACCGTCGCATCGCCGATGCCGCGCTTGGGCGTGTTCACGACCCGCCGGAACGAGATCACATCCTGCGGGTTGATCAGAAGCCGCAGGTACGCCAACACATCCTTGACCTCCCTGCGCTGGTAGAAGCGCACACCGCCGAACACCCGGTAGTTCGTGCCCACGCGCATGAGCACGTCCTCGAGCACGCGGCTCTGCGCGTTCGTCCGGTAGAACACCGCCATGTCGGAGAGCCGGTAGCCCTCGGTCTCGCACAGCCGTTCGATCTCGTCGACGACGAAGAACGCCTCCTCGTGCTCGTCGTCGGCGCGGAACCGCACGATCAGCTCGCCCGAACCCGACTCGGTCCACAGCGCCTTCGGCTTGCGCTGCTGGTTGTGCTCGATCAGCGCGTTCGCCGCTTCCAAGATGTTCTGTGTGGACCGGTAGTTCTGCTCCATCAGGAAGACGGTCGCATCGGGGTAATCGCGCTCGAAGTCGAGCATGTTCTGGATCGTTGCCCCTCGCCAGCTGTACACACCCTGATCGGCGTCGCCCACCACGCAGACGTTGCGATGCTTCGCCGCGAGCAGGTTGACGAGTTCGTACTGTGCGCGATTCGTGTCCTGGTACTCGTCGACCATGATGTAGGGGAACCGCTCCTGGTAGTGCTCGAGCACCTCGGGGTGCTCCCGGAACAACCGCACGGTCTCGGTGATCAGATCGTCGAAGTCGAGAGCGCCGGCGTCGCGCTTGCGTCGCTCGTACGCGTGGTAGACCTTCGCGATCGTCTCCTCGTAGAAGTTGCTCGCCATGCTGGAGAAGTCGTCCGGACCGATCACTCGGTCCTTCGCGCTGGAGATCCCGCTCGCCATCGCCTTCGGCGGGAACCGCTTCGGATCGAGATCGAGGTCTTTCAGGATGCCCGCGATCAGGCGCTCGGTGTCACCGTCGTCATAGATCGTGAACCCGCTCGGCACGCCCAGGTGGTTGTGCTCACGTCGCAGGAGCCGGGCGCAGGTCGAGTGGAACGTCAGGATCCACATGCCCTTGGCGACCGCGCCCCCGAGCATGCCCTCCACCCGCTCGACCATCTCGCGCGACGCCTTGTTCGTGAACGTGATCGCGAGGATCTCGAACGGCGACACGCCCTGCTCGCGGATCAGATAGGCGATGCGGTGGGTCAACGCGCGCGTCTTGCCGCTGCCGGCGCCGGCCACGATCAAGACCGGGCCCTCGGTGTGCAGGACCGCCTCGGTCTGGATGTCGTTCAGGCCCTCGAGCAAGGGGGATGCCGCGTTCACGGAGGTCAGTGTAGGTGGCATGGGCGACGAGAGCGCCGAGTGGCGGTACCGTTGTCGCTATGACCCAGGTTCGCGAGAGAGCTGACGCGGCCGAGACGCCGACGGCTCCCCGGGCGGGCACCCGGAGGGGCGCCTGGCGCACGCTCCTGCACTGGTTCGGCATGGCCTGCCTCATGGTGGCTGCAGGGTTCGCCGGGTACATCGTGTGGTCGCTCTGGGGCACCGGGCTGCACACCGCTGAGGCCCAGCAACGGCTGCGCACCGAATTCAACCAGGAGCTGCAGGCGGCCCCGGGGGGACCCTCGGCGGCGCCGGAACTGGTCCCGCTCGGCGACGCCT
>JAOUEA010000023.1 GCA_029858935.1 Actinomycetota bacterium | reverse complement strand
CACCATCACCTGGATGGGGAACGGCTCTTCGATGCCGCGTGCAGCGAGCGTATCGATCACGGCGTCGGTGACACCGAGATCGCGGAACGAGCGTGTCGAGCCAGTCATCTGGCTAGAAGGGTAACGGTTCCGCTACAGCTCGAGGGCACCGTCATGCGGACCGGTGAGGTGGCTCACGATCAACAGCTGCACCAGGGCCAGCGCTTCGCTCCGGCTCTCGTCGAGCCCCGGAGTCCGCACGATGCCGATGCGGTCTCGCGCCAGTCCGACGTCGGGATGCAACGACGACCAGAGCACTTCCTCGATCTCTGCGCCGATGTCCGGAGGACAGTTGCCGTCGATGTCGAGCACGCTGAGCGGGCCTCCCCCATCGTGGCCCGAGGACCATCGGATCGGTGCGAGGTCGTCGGAGCGAAGCGACCCCACAAGTTCCCGCAACCCGGAGAACGGCAGCGTCGGGCGCACCGTGAGCCGTGCAGAGAGCGGTTCGTCGAAGGATGCATCTGGTCGTCGGTGGAACGCGACGACGACGTCGGCGAACACGCGCTGGGGTCGCACGTAGGCCTCGGCATCAGCTTCCCTGCGTCGGATCTCGTCGACGACCTGCTGCGCGGAATACCCGCGGTCGAAGACGTCGCGTTCCAGCTTCCACCGGCGACGGAGCATCTCCTCGGGCTCGAGGAAGACGGCGACATCGATCGCATCCCTCGTGTCGCGATCCGCGAGGGGCAACAACCCCTCGACGACCACGACCTCACCCGGCTCGACGGTCTCATCGGGCCCGAAGGTGCCGGTGAGGTGATCGTAGGTCGGCTTGCTCACCGATCGGCCGGAAGCCAGCGCACGGAGGTCCGCCGCCATGCGATCCATGAAGTTGGCTTCGGGGTGCAGCGGCGTGACACCGAGGCGTTCACGCTCGGCTCGATCGAACCGGTGGTAGTCGTCGGTGCAGACCCTTCCGACCCGCTCCTTGCCGAGCACGTACTCGATGCCTCGCGACAGCGTGCTTTTGCCCGAGGCGCTGTCACCCGCGAGGCCGAGCAACAGCGGGTGGCGCCCGTTCCTGACTCGCAGCCGGACGTCGGTCGTGCTGGCCGGGGTGGGATCGTCCATGACTGCGACGCTACCGCACGCGCGGGTACGCTTCGGTCACCTGCCACGAGGGGAGACCATGGACGACCGAATCCAACTTTGGAACGATCTCGCAGCGCAGATCGGCGTCGACAGCATCCGCTGTACGACCGAGGCGGGGTCCGGGCACCCCACCTCGTCGCTGTCATGCGCCCACCTGCTCGCCGTGCTCTATGCCAACCATCTCCGCTACGACGTCGAGGACCCGAAGTCGCCTGCGAACGATCGGTTCGTCATGTCGAAGGGTCATGCCGCGCCCGCGCTGTACGCCACGCTCAAAGCGATCGGCGCGATCTCCGACGACGAACTCCTCTCGCTGCGCCGGTTCGGCTCGCCGATCCAGGGTCACCCCGCCCCAGTACCCGAGTTGCCCTGGGTCGACGTCGCAACCGGCTCTCTCGGTCAGGGCCTGGCGGTGGGACTCGGCATGTCGATCGCGATGCGACTCGACGGCACGGGAGGCCGGGTCTTCGTGCTCATCGGAGACTCGGAGGCAGCCGAGGGATCGATCTGGGAAGCCATGGAAGCCGCCGCGTTCCATCAGGTCGACGACCTCGTTGCCGTGCTCGACATGAACAGGCTGGGGCAGCGCGGTCCCACGATGCACGAGTGGAACGGCGACCTGTTCGCGCGCCGGGCGCAGTCCTACGGCTGGCGCACGATCGAGATCGACGGGCATGACGTCGCCGCGATCGACGCCGCGTACACCGAAGCGGTCGCCGCCGATGCACCGACCATGATCGTGGCGCGCACCGAGAAGGGTCACGGCGTCTCTTTCACCGCCAACCGCGAGGGCTGGCACGGCAAGGCGATGTCAGAGGAGCAGGCCGCGCAGGCGATCGAAGAGCTCGGCGGCATCCGCTCGCTGATCGTGAAACCGCCTTCGCCTCCCGACATCAAGCCGCTCACGCTGGGCGAGCTCCACGCCGAACCGGCGCCGGTCTATGCCGAGGCGATCGCGACCCGCAAAGCGTTCGGCGAGGCCTTGGCGTGGCTGGCGGGTCACCGCGCAGATCTCGTCGTGCTCGACGGTGAGGTCGGCAACTCGACACATACCGAGGATTTCCAGGAGGTGGCTCCCGAGCGGTTCGTCCAGATGTACATCGCCGAGCAGGCTCTCATCGGCACGCAGACCGGTCTCCAGGCCCTCGGCAAGACGGCGTTCGGGGCCACGTTCGGCGCATTCCTGACCAGGGCGTACGATCAGGTGCGGATGGGTGCCATCAGCCGGGCCGATCTTCGACTATCCGGCTCGCACGCCGGAGTCTCGATCGGCGAGGACGGACCGTCGCAGATGGCGGTCGAGGACATCGCGATGTTCCGAACGCTGCACGGCTCGACCGTGCTCTACCCGGCCGACGGTACCGCCACGGTGAAGCTCGTGGCCGCGATGTGTGACCTGCCGGGGATCTCATACGTGCGCACCACGCGCGAGGCGACCCCGGCTCTGTACGGCCCCGACGAGGCCTTCCCGATCGGCGGATCGAAGACGCTGCGGAGCAGCGACGGCGACATCGCCACCATCGTCGGTGCCGGTGTCACGGTGCGCGAAGGTCTCGCCGCCGCAGACGCACTCGCAGCGGACGGCATCTCGGTACGTGTGATCGATGCCTACAGCGTGAAGCCGATCGACGCCTCGACGCTGCGACACGCCCTCGAGCAGACAGGCCTGGTGGTCGTCGTGGAGGACCACCGGGTCGAAGGCGGGCTCGGCGACGCCGTCCTCGACGCGCTCGCCGCGACCGGACCCCTCAACGGGCGCGTCATAAAGCTCGGCGTGCGCGACATGCCCGGGTCCGGTACTGCCGACGAGCTGCGCTCCTGGGCCGGCATCGATGCAGACTCCATCGCCGCCCGCATACGGGAAGCCCTCGCCTAGCAGACGAGACCGGGAGGCACGGGAGCTGCTGCGTGGGTCAACCGCGCCCGGCGACGACCGCGCCGAAGGTGCCCCCGCGAACTCCGCCGAGTGCATACGCGACGATCTCTTCGGGCGGGACGGGCTTGGAGAACACGAAACCCTGCCCCAACATGCAATCGTGCCGACGCAAGAAGTCGAGTTCCTCGGGCGTCTCGATGCCTTCGGCGAGCGTCGCGATGCCGAGTCCCCGCGCCAGCTCCAGGAACGCCGAGACGATGCTCGCAGACTGCTCGTCGGTACCGACGTTGCTCACGAAAGATCGGTCGATCTTGAGCACGTCGACGGGCATCTCCCGGAGTCGTGACAGCGAGGAGTACCCGGTGCCGAAGTCGTCGATCGCGATGCGGAGCCCGCTGCGATGCAGCTCCCACAAGATCTCCTGTGCGCGATCGGGATCCATCATCGCCGAGCCCTCGGTCACTTCGACAACGACGTGAGCCGGGTCGACGCCTCCATCAGCGATGCGACGCAGTATCCGATCCGAGAGATCTGGTTGCCAGAACTGACGAGGCGAGAGGTTGAACCCGACCTCGAGAGCGATGTCGAGCTCGCGCCACGCCTGCGACTGGAAGACGAGCTCACGCACGACCCAGTCGCCGATCAGCTCGATCAGACCGAGTTCCTCGGCGAGGGGGATGAACTCGTTGGGCGGCACCATCGTGCCGTCGGGCTCGATCCAGCGGATCAACGCCTCGACGCCGACCATTCGCCCGGTCGCGAGCTCCACCACCGGTTGGTAGTGCAGAGTCCATCGCTGGGTGTCGACGGCCTTGCGCAGCCTGGTCACGAACTGCAACTTCGCGCCCGAATCGAACGCCCCACGCGAGGAAACCGCATAGCTCGCCGGACCGATCTTCTTCGACTCGTACATCGTGGCCTCAGCGTTCCGCTGCAGGCTGTTGGCGTCCTTCGCGTCCTGGGGGAACAAACTGATGCCCATGCTCACAGAGACGTAGAGCTCCGTACCGTCCACCATGATCGGCGCGACCATCGAGTCTTGCACCCGCTGGGCAGCCGCCTCTGCTCGAGCGACCGCGGAGTCCATGTCTCCACTCGCGTTTCGGTCCAGATCGGCGATCAGGAGCTGGAACTGGTCGCCACCGCGGCGCGCGACCAGGTCCGTCCGCGCGATGCTTCTCGGAGTCGGTCTGCGACCACCTTCAGGATCTCGTCCCCTCCTCCGTGCCCGAGCGAGTCGTTAATCAAGCGGAAGTCGTCGACATCGACGGCGATCACCGCAACCGCAGCGTCGTGGCGTCGCGCGCGTGAGATCGAGAGCTCGAGCAGCTCATCGAACATCGACCGACTCGGCAACCCGGTCAGTTCGTCGTGGTACGAGAGGAAGGCGGCGTTCTCCTCGCTGCGCTTTCGTTCGGAGATGTCCATCATCACGCCGTGGGAGAAACGGGGCACGCCCCGCTCGTCACGCACCATCGTCGCCTCGTCGTGAACCCATACGACACGTCCGTCCCGATGGATCATTCGGTACTCCATACGGAAGAGGTCGCCGGTCTCGTTGTGGCGCTCGTTCTCCGCGAGCGCGCGAGCGCGATCATCCGGGTGGAGCAACCTCGGCCACAGCTCCGGGTCATCGACCCACTCTTGGGGCGCATAGCCGAGCAGCGCCTCGATCTGCGGACTGATGTAGATCGAGGAGGCGTTCTCGTCGGTGGCGTCGATGTAGCTCACGGCTGGACCGTGTTCGACCATCGACCGATAGCGATCGTCCTCGAGCGCTGCCGTTCGTTCGGCGAGCTCACGGCCGAAGAAGGCACCGAGGTCGCCCGCGATGGATCGCACGAGATCGACCTCTTCATCGGTCCAGATCCGCTCGTGCCGACACTCGTCGAGACCCACGTAGCCCCACCACTCGTCACGCACGAACACCGGAACGGAAAGCACCGACCGAACGTGCTCGGCTTCGAGCACCGCTCGCTCCTCCTCTGGCAGGTTCCGCACGAGCTCGGCAAGCACGTCGCCACGCCAGTAGAGGTCGATGTGGCGCGTGAACGCGGGCGCGTACGGATGCAGATGGTTGTCGGGGTCGTCGAAGATCTGCCGGATGCCGGGGGACGTCCACTCGGCTCGCAGGTCCATCCACAATCGACCTTGAGGATCGCGCACGTTCTGGAACAGGTAGGCGCGATCGGCGTGCACGCCAGTGCCGAGGTGCGTCAGCACCTCCTGGAGCCAGCTCGCGGCCGCGCCCCTCTCACGAAGCAGCCGCTCCGCGGACGACGCGACGTCGGCGAGCGCGGCTTCGTCCCGAGCCGCGGGAACGTCCATCTCTCCTCAGCTATCGGTGCAAGTCGGAGGCGGCTTGACGCCTGTTACCCTTGCCGGCGATGGCTGACTATCGAGAGATCCTGCACGAGCGCCTGTATGTGAAGGTGCCCGGCACCGACAAGCTCCGCAAGACCGCCGCCAACCGCCAGAAGCACCTGCTGGCGAACGGATGGCGTGAACTCGAGCGGCAGCAGCGAACGGATCATGTGATGGTGTCGTTCGAACGCACCGGGCACGCGCCGATGAAGGCTCGCGTGCCGAAGCCGGTGGCGGAAGTCCGCGTCGAACGCCGCCCGCGCCGAGATGACAACCGTGGTGGCGGCCGTCGCCGCTGACCCTGGGCGCGATCTCCGAATCCCTGACGCCGGATATCCTTCGGTTCTCGCCGTGTTCTGACGGACGTTCTTCGGTTACCCTAGTCATCTATCGGAAGAACATCGGTTCAGGTGCACCTGATTCCTCGGGTGTGGCCTGCAGCTCGGCACGCACCAGGAGGTGGTCCTCGTGAGCAACGAACGCGACCCGAACGACTCCCGCCCTGCACATCGCGAGGCCCACGCGCACGCCGCCGAAGACCAGCCGTTCCACTACCCGATGCAACGGGAGTACGTGGAACCCGACTGGACTCGACTCCCCGGCTACCGGGACGTCACGAAGGAGCAGTGGGAGTCCGCTCAGTGGCAACGCGCCCACTCCGTCAAGAACCTCAAGGAATTCCAGGCCGCCCTGGGTGCGCACCTTACCGACGACCTCCTCGAAGACATCAAGCGCGACCAGGAAGAGCGCGCCACGATGTCGATGCTGATCCCACCCCACATGCTCAACACGATGGAGGTCGAGGACCTCCGCGGGGATCGAGTGCGGCGCTACATGGCCCCGGCCTTGAGCGACCGCCAAGCAGAGTGGGCGTCGCACCCGATGGCTTCACGCGACTCCTTGCACGAGGCCGACATGTGGGCGGTCGAGGGCCTCACCCACCGCTACCCGACGAAGGTGCTGGCGGAATTGATCCCGACGTGCCCGCAATACTGCGGTCACTGCACGCGCATGGATCTCGTCGGCAACGACACCCTCCAGGTGCTGAAGTACAAGTTCGAGATCAAGCAGAACGACCGGTGGGACATGATGCTCGCCTACCTCCGGAAGACGCCCCAGGTGCGCGATGTGGTCGTCAGTGGGGGCGACATGGCCAACGTGCCGATCAAGCGCCTCGAGGCCTTCGTGATGTCGCTGCTCGACATCGAGAACATCCGCGACATCCGCCTGGCGACCAAGGGACTCATGGGCATCCCGCAGCACTTCTTGCAGGACGACGTCAAGCAGGCATTCGCGCGCATGGGTTCACGCGCGGTCGAGCGTGGCGTCGACATCGCGTTGCACACCCACGTGAACTGCGCGCAGCAAGTAACGCCGCTCGTCGGTGCCGCATCACGCATGGTGCTGGATGCCGGCTTCCGGGACGTGCGCAATCAAGGCGTGTTGCTGCGGGGCGTGAACACCTCACCGGGCGATCTGCTGGAGCTGTGCTTCATGCTCCTCGACCATGCGAAGGTCATGCCGTACTACTTCTACATGTGCGACATGATTCCCAACGCTGAGCATTGGCGAACCTCGGTCGCCGAGGCGCAGGACCTCCAGTACCAACTGCTCGGGTACCTGCCGGGATTCGCGACCCCACGTGTGATCTGCGACGTGCCGTTCGTAGGAAAGCGATGGGTGCATATGCTGAAGAGCTACGACCGTGAGCGGGGCATCTCGTCGTGGACGAAGAACTACCGCACCGGCATCGAGTTCGACGACCCTGAGGCGCTCAGCCGCGAGTACGTGTACTTCGACCCGATCTACACCCTGCCCGAGCAAGGACAGCAGTGGTGGCGCGACCAGGTCGCGAACGACCTGCCCGATGCGCATTGGGTCGAGCCTCCGGCACCCGTCGAGGCGGCCGCGCCCGACGTGGCGACGCCGAGCGAGGGCCAGCCTGCCCCGGTCTGACGCCGCCGCGAGCCGACCACGACGCTGCTAGCGTTCTCGGCGTGACCAGACTGCTGCACGTCGTCGGGGCGCAGATCTCGCCGATCGCCGGCGACCCCGGTGCCACCCTCGAAAAGTTCGCCGAAGAGGTGCGGACGATCCGTGGTTCGTTCCCGAAGGCGCAGCTCTACCTTTTCCCCGAGCTGTACCTGGCCGGTGAGATGCCGTTCCGGACGCACGCGCCGATCGCCGAGAATCGGCACCGCGTGCCGGGACCGCTGACCGAGCGCATCGGGGCGATCGCTCGCCGCGCCCGTCGATGGATCCAGGCGGGGTCGATCTACGAGCGCGCAGGCCGCAAGACCTACAACACGGCCCTGTTGTTCGCCCCCGACGGCACGGTCGTCTCGACCTATCGCAAGCTGTTCCCGTGGATGCCCTTCGAGAGCACCGACCCCGGGGCGTCGGCACCCCCGGTCGTCGACATGCCCAGGATCGGCAAGGCCGGAATGATGATCTGCTACGACGGCTGGTTCCCGGAGGTACCCCGATCGCTCGCGCTCGGCGGAGCAGAGGTGCTCCTGCATCCGACGCTCACGAGCACCTCGGACCGTGAGGAGGAACTCGTGCTCGCTCGGGCCAACGCGATCGCCAATCAGTGCTACGTGCTGAACGTGAACGGTTCGATCGAGGTGGGGGGCGGTCGCTCCATCGGCGTCGACCCCGAGGGGCGCGTGCTGTTCGAAGGCGGTTCGGGCGAGGAGTTCTTCAGCGAAGTGCTCGACCTCGATCGCGTGCGCACCGTGCGAGAGCGAGGCACGCGAGGCATGAACAGGCTGCTCTGGCAGCTCGCGGAACATGGCCCGAAGGCAGCCGATCCCGACTACCGAGGGTTGCGGCGGCGCAGGGCCGAGTAACCTAGAACGAGCACCGGCACGGACACGATCACGGCGAGCATGGGCCAGGGCCATCGCTTCTGATCGTTCCCGCCGATCGAGCCTTGGTTCGAACCCCCTGGTGGCTCGAACGAGAGCGGCACCAGCCGCTCCGAGGGTTGCCGGCTCCCGAAGAAGTCGCACGATCGTTCGTCGCGAACGACCACTCCCCATCGGAGTCGATCAAGCTCCGGTGAGGTCCCGGTCTCATCCTCGTCTGCCACCAGGGTGCGTCCCGGCACCTGCATCACGAGGGTGTCACCGTCGATGCTCGGCGGGATGAACCGGCTCTGGGCGCCCTCCGGCACCAGCAGGATCGTGGTCACGGGATCGCGAACCGCGTCATACCGGAGGATGCGGTTCACGCCGCGATACAACCCAGCATCGACCGGCGGCACCGTCGGGTCCAGCATCACGATGTCGATCCGGAACGGACGGCCGTCCCGATCGGGAACGACCAACGGATCGGCGAACCGCAGTGTGAACACGACCGATGTGCCGAGCTCGGCGATCTCGCCCGTCGCATCGACGAGGTCGGGTGCGCTGCGCTCGATGCCGGCGTTCGGTCCACCGGTCATGCCCGGGCACAACGCGACGTCGCTCGCCGGATCGGCGGCTGCGATCAGCAACGGAACCAGCGCCGTCGCCAGCACCAGCAGGCCAGGCCTCACGAATTCGGGCAGTCGCGCGGATCGAGGATCAGCGGGTCGAGCCTCGGCTCGGCCGTGAAATCGAAGGCGCCCGAGAGGGGGTCGGCCCGCTCGTCCCGATCGGTCATCGACTTGAGCCCGTGCAGCTCCTCGATGAACTTCAATACCGATGAGAATTCGTAGACGTTGTCGTCGATGGCGCCACCGTCAGGGTTGTCGCCACGTCGTGTCCAGGGCGAGATGATCAGCGCCGGCGTGCGCGGACCGAGCCCCATGATGTCGTAATGGGGCGGGGGCAGATGGTCGTAGAACCCGCCGAAGTCGTCCCAGACGATCACGACGGCCGTGTTGGGCCAGGCCTCGCTGCGCTGGATCGCGTTCAGGTAGTCGACCGTCCAATTCTCGCCCTCGCACACGTTCGTACCAGACCCCGGGTGCTCGTTGGGCTGCCCCTCTGGGGGGATGAGCCACGACACCGCTGGCAGCGTGTCCTGCTTCAGATCCCGCAGGATCGTCTCCGGGTCCTGCACCTTCTGCCACATCTCCCCGAACCGCACGTGGCGGATCGCCTGCAGGGCGTTCATCCATTTGTCGGGCAGCGCGTAGTACTTCCAGCTGATGTCCTTGCGCTCGAGCTGATCTTGGATGACCTTGATGTTGATGCAAGTCCGCGTGCTCTCCCAGTACTGCGCGATCTTCAACAGCTGGCCAGGCGCCGCCGTGATCTTGTCCTCGAGTCGCATGATGCGCTTGACGTCGGCGTCGGTGAGATCCTCGAGCGGGAACCGCTGCGTGTACTCAGTGTTGTCATCGCAGTAGTTCCCCTCGACGTTGGTCGTCGACTTGTTGTCCACGATGCCGTAGCTCTGCGCCGCGACCGTATAGAGGTGCTCGGGGAACGTCGGACCGTACATCGAGGTGAAGAAGTGGTCGGCGATCACGAACCGGTCCGCGTAGGCCCAGTAGGCGGGCAAGGAATCACGGTCGTACTGCGAGTAGCCCACGAGGTCCTCACCGAGCGCGATGCAGTTGAACCCGTTCATCTTGCCGCCGTTGATCGCGAGCAAGCCCGGGTAAAAGGCATGGCCCAGGTCGTGGGGCTGCACGAGCGGGGCGTTCTCCAGCTTGACCGTCCCTGCGTCACGGAACGACGAGCAGTCGAGGGTGCCGCCCTCGGTCGCACCCTCGACACCGGGGTATCGGCCGAAATAGTGGTCGAAGCTCCTGTTCTCCTTGACGAGGAAGATCACATGCTCGATCGGGTTCTCGCCAGGCACGACCGCGCCGACGGCGTCGCCATCACCATCGCCGGCGCCTTGACCATCCGCTCCGTTCCCGGCGGGGCTGGAGTCCCCCGCTGGTTGCGCGCCGTCGCCATCGGGCCACACGGTCCAGGCCAACACGACGATCAAGACGATGATGGAAGCCGCGAAGGCGCGGCGGCGCGCGATCTGCCGACGGGTCGGACGCGGGCCGTCGGCACGCATCTGGGTACGCGGCGGCTGTTGCACGATGCGGCAGTCTAGCGTCAGGGAAAGTCCGCGGGCGGGCGCTCGCTCACCAACTGCGCCAGCGCGCCGGCCAGCTTCCGTCGGATCGACCCGTAGGCGGGGTCGTCGGCGTGGTTCCACAGCTCGAAGGGGTCGGGGGTACCACGTCGCCCGCCGATGTCGTAGAGCTCGACCGAGCCGTCGCTGTGCTCGACATAGCTGAACGTCGCGGTGCGCACACCCCGCCACGCAGGCACCTCGTCGTCGCCGGCCCATTCGATCAACACCGCGTCACGCGCAAGCGACCCGAGTACGCGATCGTCGAGTTCGGGGCGCAGGCTGACGCCGTCGAACGCTTCCTCCGGGCCAGGTTCGCCGATCACATCGAGGATCGTTGGCGCAAGATCGACGTTTGAGACCGGGGTGGACACCGTCCCAGCCGTCGTCCATGGCGACCGCATCACGAGTGACGTTCGGGCGCAGGCGTCATAGGGACACCGCTTGCCGACCCACCGGTGGTCACCGAACGAATAGCCATTGTCGGACAACACGATGATGAGCGTGCGATCGAGGGTTCCCTGTACCTGGATGTCATACACGAGTGAACGGATCGCGCGATCGACCGCACCCAAGGTCTCCAGCATGCGGCGACGTTGCTCGTCGAGGGCTGCGGCGGCGGATGCATCGATCCGAGGGAGCGAGCGCACCCAGTCCGGCTTCCCCCGAACATCGTTCAAACGCCCCGTCGTCGTCGAGAACGACACATCGGAGAACCTCCCCGCATCGACAGGAGCGGGCGCCCACGGCTCGTGTGGTGCGCTCGGCGCGAATACGAGGAACCATGGCGTGTCGGTCGGAACCCCTCGCAAGAACGAAGACGCCTCGCGGGAGAGGAGCGAGGTTGCGTACGAAGCGCCACTCGTTCCGGCCGAGAGCGGCACACCCTGATCGATGAAGGGATAGCCCTCGTAGGTCGTCGACACATCGGGATTGCGCTTGGCGAGGAACCGGTCCCACCCGACAGGAACGTACGGCCCACGGTCCCACGGGTATCCGTTGAGGTACTTCCCGATGAACGCTGTCCGGTAGCCCGCGTCGTCGAGCCACGTCGCGAGCGTGGACGACTCGTCGAGGTCGTACCCGTCGGCATTGCGCTCGACACCGGAATGTACCGCGTACCGCCCCGTGAGGATCGACGCCCGCGACGGACAGCACAGCGGCACGTTGAGGAAGGCGTTCGTGAAGCGTACCCAGTGATCCGCCCCGTCTTCGAGACGCGTTTCCAGCCACGGCATCGCGGGAGGACCTTCCACGGTAGGGAGCGTGTCCCACGGTTGATCATCGGTGATCACCAGCAAGACGTTCGGCGGTCGTTCGACGGGATTCGACGCTCCGGACGAGGGGAACACCGCCACGATCGCGGACGTGGACAGCGCGACGACCGCGATCGCAAGAGCTCGGCGGCGGCGACCAGCGCCGCCCAACGCGATGCTCATGTCAGCGGTCGAGCCATCCTCCGTCGCGATCGTGGGCATCGGCGAGGACCCCAGCAGCGATCGAGAGCGCGATCGCCTGCGCATCGCTTCCTCCAAGGTCGAGCCCGAGCGGAGATCGCACCCGATCGATCTGGTCGGAAGCGAACCCCATCTCGCGGAGCGCCTCGACGTGGCGCCCGACGTGACGGCGGCTCCCCATGACCCCGACGAAGCGGGCAGGCGAACGGATCGCGACCGCGAGCATCGACACGAGGTCTGGCGCGTCGTGATCGGTGAACACGACGACGTCGTCAGCACCGAGGGCGACGTCGTCGATGGCTGGGAGCACGGGGCCGTCGGAAGGCGCCACACGGTCGCGTCGAGCTTCGACCAGGATCACGCGGTATCCGACGCGATCGAGGTGCGAACGGAGGGCCCGAGCCACATCGGTCGCGGACACGATGATCGCGGTGGGCACCGAGGTGCTCGGCTCGAAGTAGACCTCGATGGTCCCGAGCTCGTGGGTCAGGGTGCGGATGCCGGGCATGCCCGTCGACATGATCTCGGCTGCCGCGTCGATCGCCGCTGTGTCGAACTCGGCACATCCCAGTGTGCCGTGGACCTCGCCTCCGACCACGATCGACATCGTCGATCCGACTCGACATGGTGGCGCGCCGTGCACGCGAACCGCCTTGGCTTCGACCGTCGGGGGTGATGCCGGCTCCGAGCCGGCCATAGGAGGGGCAACGCCGGGCGAATCGTCTCGATCCTCTGTGTGCGCGGTCGGGTGTTCACCGGTGGCACCACCGAGGAGCTGCATCGCATGCGGGAGCACCGGCGCGATCGCGGCGAGCCCCTCCCCGACAGCCTTCGGAGAGCCGGGAAGGTTCACCACCAGGGCCGTGCCGATCGTGCCAGCCACCCCTCGGGAGAGCGCGGCCATCGGCGTCTGTACCCGCCCCTCGGCTCGCATCAGCTCGGCGAGTCCCGGCGCCTCACGATCGATCACTGCACGCGTCGCCTCCGGTGTGACATCGCGGGCCCCGAACCCGGTACCACCGGTGGTGACGATCAGGGAATGTGAGGACGCCAGGTCCACCAGCACTCGCTCGATGTCTGCTCGCTCGTCCGCAACGACCGTCCTCGAGGCCACCTCGTATCCGAGGTCGCCGAGGGTCGCAACCGCAAGGTCACCCGATGCGTCGACGCGAGTTCCGCTCGCGACGCCGTCGGAGACCGTGATCACGGCTGCCGTGCCCGAAGGTTCCACGTTCCCATCCTCGCAGCTCGGGAGCCCTCCGACCGGCAACCTGGCACGTTCGGCATGCCGGAGGGTACGCTGACTCAGATGCCTGACCGCCCCGACTCCGCCCCCTCCTCCGGCCCGCTGATCGACACGTTCGGCAGGGTCGCGAGCGACCTGCGCATCTCGGTGACCGACCGATGCAACTTCCGCTGCACGTATTGCATGCCTGCAGAGGGACTCGCATGGCTGCCGAAGAACGAGATCTTGACGTTCGAGGAGCTCACTCGGTTGCTTCGCGTGTTCGTCGGGCTCGGGGTGGAGTCGATCAAGGTCACCGGCGGTGAGCCGACGGTGCGGGCTGATCTCCCGACGCTGGTCGGCATGTTCCGCGACGTCGGCCCCGAACTCGACATCTCGCTCACGACGAACGGGGTCTTGCTCGAGTCGCTGGCCGGTCCACTCGCACGGGCCGGTGTCGACCGGGCGACCGTGTCCTGCGATTCCTTGCTGCAACATCGATTCGCGGAGATGACACGTCGCGATGCGCTCGAGAAGGTGCTTCGCGGCCTGCGGGCGGCCGAAGAAGCAGGCCTGACACCGATCAAGATCAACTGCGTGGTGATCGGCGGCACCAACGACGACGAGGTTGTGGACTTCGCACGATGGGCTCGCGAAACGAGCTACGAGGTGCGGTTCATCGAATACATGCCGCTCGATGCTCAGCATGCGTGGGAGCGGCGAAAGGTTGTTGCCGCCAGTACGGTGCTCGAGCGCATCGATGCAGCATTCCCGCTCATCGCTCACGGTGGAAACGTCGAACCGGCGACCACCTACGGCTTCGCCGACGGTTCCCCCGGCCGCATCGGTGTGATCCCCAGCGTCACCGAGCCGTTCTGCGATTCGTGCAACCGCATGCGCCTGACCGCCGAGGGGCAGTTCCGCAATTGCCTGTTCGCGCTCGAGGAAACCGACCTTCGCGGACCGATGCGTGCAGGCGCGACCGACGGGGAGCTCGTGGATCTGGTGCGTGACGCGATGTGGAACAAATGGTCCGGTCATCGCATCGATCACGCAGACTTCGTGCAGCCTGCGAGAAGCATGTCGATGATCGGCGGCTGAGCGGAGGCGGCACATCCGATCGGAACACGACGGAGGCCGGGGACGAACCCCGGCCTCCGTTCGGTGTTGCGGTGTGTCCGACCTACGCCGCGGGCTCGACCGCGAAGTGGTCGAGTGCCGCCATGTACCCCCACTCGTCATAGGAGTAGTTCACGACGTTGGGACCGATGATGTCGGTCTGGTTGGTGTACGTGCGGGGCACCCACGGAACGATCTCCTCCATGAGCTTCACGTCGAGGTCGGCCCAGCACTGGAACCGCTCGTCCCCGACCGGCAGGGCTGAGCAGGCGTCGAGATCGGCGTCCACGCTCGGCACGGAGGTGATCGAGTATCCGAAGTCCTTCATCTGCTCCTCGGAGGCTCCGAGGGCTGCGTAGTTGCAGCAACCCGGGTACAGCCCCACGCTGCCGAACAGGCTCGGACCGAAGGTCCATGCGTCTGGGTAATCCTGCAGCCAACCGACCGACAAGCAGATCGGCACCTGCTGGTTGAGGTCGGTGCACTTGGCGTACATCGGGGTCGTGGCGAGACCCTTCACGTTGAGCTCGATCCCGATCGCCTCGAGATTCTGCTGCCAGAGGGCCGCGACCTTGCGACCGGTCGCACTGTCGGAGTTGTAGAGCGCCAGGACGTCCTTGCAGACGTCGTCGTCGCAGACGCCGTCCTGGTTGGTGTCGTACTTGGACTTGGCCATCTCGGCCTTCGCCAGTTCGGCGTCGCCGCTGTCCTCAGGCGTGGCGTACGGGTCATAGTCGATCAGGATGTTGTTCAACAACCCGTCGGGGATGATGTGCCCCGCGTTGGTCCCCACGAGCGGACCACCCGCGAGCTGCCTGCCGCCCGCCTTGTCGTAGGCGAAGTTCACGGCCTTCCGCACCTGCACATCGTCGAAGGGCGGCACGGCCAGGTTCATCGAGGTGTACGAGGTTGCCGGCTGCGGGTAGACGAACAACCGATCCTGCAGCTCGGGGTCGGTGCTGTAGGTCTTCAGCGTTTCCGCTTCGGGCGGGTCCATCACGTAGTCGAGCTCGCCGGCCTCGACCTTGTTGTAGAGGTCGGGCACCGATCCGCCGATCTCGATCGTGATCTCATCGGCATAGGCGGGTCGCAGGTCGTCGGTCTCGGCGCTCCACGAAGGGTTGCGCACCAGCACGATCGAACGACCCGGGATGTACCCAGCCACGGGCTCTTGTTCGTCGGCAGGCACCGAGAAGTCGAGCGCTTCGCTGCCCTCGAACATGTACGGGCCTGTCGACACGAGGAATCTGCCGTAGTCCTTCGTGTGACCCTCGGCAGCGCCGAGCGGCGCGTCGCCGTTGGGCGGGATCGGCGTCATCGCCGGCATCGCCATGCGCCAGCCGATGTCGCCGGTTGGCTCAGAGGTGACGATCTGCAGGGTGTGATCGTCGACGGCTGTGACGCCTGAGATCGAGTCGGCCTTGCCTTCACCGAACTCCGAGAACCCTTCGATCGCGGTGTAGAAGCCGATGTATCCGCCGGCGCTCGCCTTCTGGTCCGACTCGCGCTCGAGCGCCCGGATGAAGTCCGGCGCCGTGATCTCGACATCCTCGAAGGGCGGGCCGTACATGACGCCCTGTTTGATCGGGAACGTCCACGTCAGCCCATCCTCAGCGACACTCGGAAGGTCTGCAGCGAGGTCGGGTCGCAACTCGGTGCCGCCCTGGTCTGCCGGCAGACCGTTGGTCTGGTAGAGGGTTCGGGCGATGCAGCACTTCAAGATCTCGAAGGAGAGCTGATAGTACTCCTTCGCCGGGTCGAACGCGGCGCTGGCCGGCTCCGATGACACGGCGATACGGACCGTGCCGCCCCGCGGGATGTCGCCCGTGTCGGCGGGAGCCGACGAAGTCGGCTCATCGTTGCCACCGCCACCACATGCCACAGCCACGACGCCGAGTACCGCCAGCACGGCGATCCATCGCGCGTATCTCCTCATGCGAAAACCCCCTCTACTCAAATGGCAGCCAGATGTTCCCACCAGATGCACTGACCGTCCAACACCTCGGTATACGCAGCCTTGGCCACACGGGGTTTCGACTGGCATGACCTTGATGAGCACGCGCTGATGCTCACGGAGACGGAAACCGCTACCCGCGCTGGATCGCGTCGAGGCCCGACTCGATGGCCCCTTCGGCGGACTCACCGATCGTGACGGCGCGGACCGCCCCGTCACCACCCACGTAATAGACGGTGGGGAAGCTCGAAACCCCGAGACCACGCATGAGGCTGCCTGCCTCGTCGTCGACCGCGGTCGCAAGATTCAGCCCTTCCGCCTCGAGGAAATCAGCCGGGGCGGGCCCTGGTTCCTGCCCGACGGCCGTCGTGACGCTGAGCAACGCGATACCTTCTCTCGCCTGGGTCGCCGGCACCAACACGGGGAGCTCGGCTTGGCAATGAGGACACCACGACGCCCACACGACCAGCACGGCGGGCCCATCGCCGACGTCGCGCCAGGACACCGTGCCTCCGTCGAGGCCAGGGGCAGAGAAGGCCGGCACCTGCTCACCGATCTCGAGCTGAGGCCCGGGCGCCCGGTCGATCGAGACCGCCTCGGCGCGAGCCGGGCCCTCGTCACCACCGCTCTCGCCGCCGGCCAGCAGCCATGCCCCGGCCACCGAGGTCACCGCGACGATGGCGACGCCGAACCAGAGCACCCGCTGTCGAGCCGCCTTCCGCTGCGAGACACGACGGCGCTCGGCACTCGTCTGTCGTCCCGGCCGGCTCTTCGATCTCGTCGCGTTGGTCATCGCCGGTCCATTCCGGGCCCCTCGGGGGGCCCCACGACGCATGTTCGGCCGGATCGGTCGGCATCCAGTGGGCCGTTCGGCCCGCGGCGTGCATGACCGCTTACCGAAGGTGTTCGATCGCCAAAGCCGGAGCATCTCCCGCCGGCTCGAACCCGAGCACCTGGCCGTAGAACGAGAGCTCTGCTTCGTAGGCACGCTCGATGGTCGCGGCCCTGCGGAACCCGTGCTGCTCGCCCTCGAACAGCACATACGCGTGCGGCAATCCCTTGGCGCGCAGCGACTCGACCATGAGCTCAGCCTGCGATGGAGGCACCACCGTGTCCTCCGTCCCCTGCAGCAGCAGCATCGGGGTAGAGAGTAGGTCCACCGAATGGATCGGGCTCCGAGCTCGATACAGATCGACCGCCTCGGGCCATGGTCCGACGAGGGAGTGTGTATACCGTGACTCGAACTTGTGCGTGTCACCGGTTGCGAGCGGCTCGAGATCGCTGATGCCGTATCGGCTGGTGCCGGCCGCGAAGTCGTCGTAGAAGGTCAGAGCGCACAGGGTCGTGAACCCACCCGCGCTCCCTCCGCGGATCGTCAACCGGTCACCGTCGACTTCACCGGTCTCCACGAGGAAGCGCGCCGCGTTGACGCAGTCAGCCGTGTCGACGACTCCCCAGTTGCCGTTGAGCCGTCGACGATAGGCGCGACCGAACCCGGCGGAGCCTCCGTAGTTGACGTCGACGACGGCGAACCCGCGACTGGTCCAGAACTGCACGGCGAGGTCGAGGGTCGTGTTGGCCATGCCGGTCGGCCCGCCATGGCTCATCACGATCAACGGCGGAAGTTCGCCGGCCGGCGGCTCGAAGTCTGGATTCACCGGACGGTACAGCTGTGCGAACGCGGCCAGCCCGCAGTCGGTGGGAAACTCGTTCTCCTGGGGCACCGATACGAAGGAGCGATCGAACGATACGTCGAGGCTCTCGCGGAGCACCTCGACGGCTCGAGATCCGAAGTCGAGCCAGACCACCTGCAAGGCAAGGTCGGGCGCCCCTGCGATGAATGCGAGCGTGTCGCCCGCCGAGTCGATACCCGGGCCCCGGAACGATGTGTAGGGCAGGTCGAGGTCGAGGAGCTCATGCGTCTCGACGTCGAGCACACCGAGGTGCTGAACGCCTCGCTGCCCGTACCAGCACGCGATGCGGTCGTCGTCGAGGAACGTGAACGACGAATTGCCGAACACCCACTGCGGGAAGGCGAACTCGGCATTCGCCTCGCGCAGCGTCGCTCGCTCGTCTTCCCGCACTCGCTCGAGGTTCCACCATCCCGAACGGTCGCTCGCGAAGACGAGATCGCCACCGGGGCTCCACGTCGGTTGGACGATCGATTCCTCGCCGTCGAGACCGGCGACTCGGCGTTCGTTCGAGATCGAGCCCTCAGGCGTCAGATCTCCCACCCACAGCTCGCATCCGTCCCACGGCATCCACGGCAGGTTCCAACTCAGCCACGACA
The DNA here is from genome assembly GCA_029858935.1 of Actinomycetota bacterium. Lineage (GTDB taxonomy): Bacteria > Actinomycetota > UBA4738 > UBA4738 > HRBIN12 > JAOUEA01. The sequence continues at coordinate 1,594 of JAOUEA010000023.1, read as the reverse complement.
GGCGCGAGCCGTCGGGTGCGACACGTGGCGCCGCGTAGAAGTCCCGGCCCTGAGCGATCACGCGAGGATCTGCCGACCCGTCGAGCGGGACCAGCACGAGCTCGTTCACGACCTCGGCGGCGCTGCCCGACTCCGAGTGCCGCTCTCGCACCCCGATCCACAGTGCACCATCGAAGACCACGCGCCCGTCGGCGAACCGGTGAAGGCCGCCGGTGTCAGGGGTGATCGGTTCGGGCCGTGCCTCGTGGGCCTGCCGGTACAGCCTCCGATCATCGTCGTTGGAGAAGATGACCGTGCCCCCGTCGACCGTCCACCCACCGCCCCCGTACTCGTGGACACGCGTTCGCACGCTGAACCCGGGCGGCGTGACGTCGGTGGGCGACGACCACGGGCTGCCCCGCACGATGACCCCTCGGCCCTCCTCGGCGGGTCGGACCTCATGCCAGTACACGTCTCCCTCATCCATCCACGGCTCAGAGAGCATCACCGACGAGGCCGCGAGCATGCTCGGGGTCACCGGCGAGACCCACGAGCCGTAGGGTGCGACCCGCCGGTCGGTCACCTCGGCCGCCTGCCGACGACCACCCGCGTCACCTTGAGCTCCCCACCCTTCGTGCTCTGGACGTCACGGAACCCGCCGGCCGAATACACACGCTTGACCTCCTTGACGCGGTCGGGGCTCACTTCCATGAGGAGCCAGCCGTTGGGTCGCAGCCACCACGGGGACTCAGCGACGGTGCGCCCGATCAGGCCGAGGCCGTCGGTGCTCCGGTCGGTGAGGGTGTGGGCCGGTTCCCAGTCGCGTACCTCGTCGGGAAGGTCGTCGATCTCCCCTGCCGGCACGTACGGCGGATGCACCGTGACCACGTCGACGGATGCACGGAGCCGCTTCGGGAGTGGCTCGAACATGTCGCCGATCCCGAACTTCGCTCGCAGGCCGAGCGCCTTCGCATTCTTGCGAGCGAGTTTCACGGCGTCACCGGCGATGTCGGTGCCCCACACGACCGCGGTCGGCACCTCGTCCGCGACGGCGAGCGCGATCGTGCCTCCCCCGGTCGCGAGATCGACGCACACGGGGTGCTTCCGGCGGCGAAGACGTCTGATCGCCTGTTCGGCGAGGAACTCCGAAGAATCGCGGGGCACGAAGACCCCCGGTCTCGTCAAGATCTCGATCCCCCGGAAGTCCGCGTACCCCTTGATGTACGGGATCGGCTCACCGCTCATGCGACGGTCCACGAGGGCCTCGAACCTCCGCCTTTGTTTCCCCGAGAGCTCGTCGTCGGGTTCGGGCTCGTACCCCAAGACGTGCATCAGCAGATCTTCGGCCTCGATGCGCTCCCGACCCTTCTGCCAATGGTCGATCGCCGGCGAAGTCTTCAACCGTTTCACGGCGCGGGAAAGCGCCCGCTTGGCCTCCATGGCGAGGCATCGTATCGGGTGCCCGCTGGTTACACTCCCACTTCATGGCGGAGCCCTCGTCGAAGGACGTCACGTCGAAGAAGCCCGCGAAGCGGAAGCCTCGCACGAAGAAGATCGCCGACAACGCCTCACTCCGTCTCACCGGCGATCGGTTGATCGCGCGCACTCCAGGCAG
>JAOUEA010000175.1 GCA_029858935.1 Actinomycetota bacterium | reverse complement strand
TCTTCCCGTGGGCGCGCGTGCTCGAAAGCATCGGGTACGCCGCCGTGGTCGAGATGACGATCTTCATCGGGATCCTCGCCGTGGGTCTCCTCTATGCGTGGCGCAAGGGGGTCCTGCGGTGGGCGTAATCACCGAGAAGACCCCACTGCCCAGGATCCAGCCCGTGAAGTTCATCCTCAACTGGGGGCGCCGCTACTCCCTGTGGGTCATGAACTTCGGCCTGGCGTGCTGCGCCATCGAGTTCATCGCGGCATCGACGTCCAAGAACGACTTCATCCGCCTGGGTGTGATCCCGACGGCGCATGGTCCTCGGCAGGCCGATCTGCTCGTCGTCGCGGGAACCCTCACCGACAAGATGGCGCCCGCACTCAAGCGTGTCTACGAGCAGATGCCCGATCCGAAGTACGTGATCTCGTTCGGATCATGTTCGAACTGCGGCGGCCCCTATTGGGACAGCTACTCGGTGACCAAGGGCGTCGACCAGATCGTGCCGATCGATGTCTACGTGCCTGGATGCCCGCCGCGCCCCGAGGCGCTCCTGCACGGCATCATCGAGCTGCAGAACAAGATCAAGGACGAAGACATCGCGGAGAAGTTCGGTGGAAAGGTTCAGCCCGCTGTCTCCTGACGAGGCCGCCTCTGGGCTGCGGGCGCGGTTCGGTGCCGGGCGCCGGTTGTCTGCTGACGAGGCCGCCGCTCGGCTGCGGGCGCGATTCGGAGACAGCGTGCTGGACGTGGTCGAACAACACGGCCACATCGTTGTCACCGTCACCCGAGAGCGGTACCACGATCTGTGTCGCTTCCTTCGCGACGAACCGGAGTTCGGCTGCGACTTCGCAGATCTCACCTCTGGGGTGGATTGGGGTCAGGAACGGGGCTTCGAGGTCGTGACGCATCTGTTCTCGACCACCAACCACCACAACATCCGGGTGAAGGTGATGCTGCCCCACGACGACGCAGTTGTGGCGACGGTCAGCGATCTGTGGGCGACCTGCGACTGGCACGAGCGTGAGACCGCCGAGATGTTCGGGGTTCGCTTCCAAGGCCACCCCCAGCCGGTCAAGCTGCTGCTCTCCGAGCCGTTCGAGGGGCACCCGCTGCGCAAGGACTTCGCACTGATGACCCGTGAGGCCAAACCATGGCCCGGGGCGGTCGAGGGCGAGGAGGACGAGGACGAATGATCGATGTCCTCGGGCAGGCGGGTACCTCGTTCATCGACGAGTTCAGCTCGAACTTCTGGGCGGCACTGATCCTCAAGACGGTGCTGGTCATGGGCTTCTTCCTGGTGGTGCCGCTCGGCGTCGGCTACATGGAGCACAAGGTGCTGGCGCACATGCAGGGGCGGCTCGGCCCCATGGAGGCCGGCGCCTTCCACGGATGGGCGCAGCTGATCGCCGACGGCGTGAAGTTCATCCAGAAGGAGAACGTGGTGCCGGCCGCGGCCGACCGCACGATCTTCTCGCTCGCCCCGGCCGTGGCGATGGTGCCCTACATCGCGATCCTCGTCGTGCTGCCGTTCAGCGACACGTTCTTCGCACTCGACCTCGACGTGGGCATCTTCTTCGTGATGGCGATGTCGAGCGTCTCGGTGATCGGCGTGCTCATGGCGGGGTGGTCGAGTGCGAACAAGTTCTCGCTGATCGGCGCTCTCAGGGCGGCCGCGCAGCTGATCGCGTACGAGTTGCCGCTCGTGCTCGCCGCGGCCGGCGTGGTGATGCTGGCCGGTGTCACGTCGATGATCGGCATCGTCGAGGCACAGGAGTCGCTCTGGTACGTGGTCCCGCTCTTCCCGCTCTTCGTGATCTTCATGATCGCCTCGTTGGCCGAGCTCACGCGAACGCCGTTCGACATGCCGATCGCCGACTCCGAGATCATCTTCGGGGCCTACACGGAGTACGGCGGCCTGAAGTTCGCGTTCTTCCTGCTCGCGGAGTACGGGGGCATCGTGGCGCTCTCGGGCATCGCGGCGGTGCTGTTCCTCGGTGGGTACAAGGGGCTGCCCGGCATCCCGCTTCCCGACCCGGTCTGGATGGCGGCCAAGATCGGCGCCCTGTCGTTCATGGTGATCTGGCTCCGGGCGACGTTCCCTCGCCTGCGGGAGGACCAGCTGCAGCGGTTCGCCTGGCTCACGCTCATCCCGGTTTCACTCGTCTGGATCCTCGGCGCGGCCGTCTTCAAGGTCGCGTTCTAGCAGAAGGAAGTCGACACGGTGGCCATCGACACGTCGAAGCCCGCGGACCAGCCGGAATCCGGCGTGGGGCAGGGCCTGCTCAAGGGCCTGAGCGTCACGATGAAGACGATGTTGAAGCCGGCCGTCACGGTGCAGTACCCCCACGTGAAGCCCGATCTTCCGGCTCGCACCCGCGGGGTCATCGCGCTCAAGGAAGGCAACTGCACGGTCTGCTACAAGTGCTCGCGCGAGTGTCCGGACTGGTGCATCTACATCGATGCCCACAAGGAGACGCATGAGCCCGCAGCCGGCGGGCGTGGCCGTTCCATGAAGGTGCTCGACCGCTTCGCGATCGACTACGCGCTCTGCATGTACTGCGGCATCTGCGTCGAAGTGTGCCCGTTCGACGCGCTTTTCTGGAGTCCCGAGTTCGAATATGCGGAGCACGAGATCGACCTGCTCATCCATGAGAAGGACCGTCTCGAGGAGTGGACCTACACCGTGCTGCCACCGCCCGCTCTCGAAGAAGGTGCCGTGCCCGCCGCCGACGGAGCCGCCGTGGGGGAAACCGCGTGAGCGCGCAGGAGTATGCGTTCACCGTGCTGGCGGTGGTGGGCGGGCTCTCGGCGATCGCCGTCGTGACCGCCCGCAACGTCGTGCATGCGGCCCTCTACTTGGTAGTCACGCTGCTGTCGGTGGGCGGCGTGTACCTGCTCCTCGGCGCCGAGTTCGTCGCCTGGGTCCAGATCTTGATCTACGTGGGCGCGATCGTGATTTTGTTCCTGTTCGGACTCATGCTCACCAAGGCGCCGATCGGGCGCGACACGCTGGACAACCAGCAGCGTTGGCTCGGTGCTCTCGTTGGCGTCGGCGTGTTCGCGGGCCTCGTGTTCTTGATCCAGGAAGCGTTCCCGGTGCAGGACGCGGAGCGGTTCGAGACCTTCCACGCGACGACCGATGCGGTGGGCGAGTCGATCTTCCGCAACTACGTGCTGCCCTTCGAGGCCGTCTCGTTCCTGTTGCTAGCCGCGCTGATCGGCGCGATCGTGCTGGCGAGGAAGGACGACGCCTCGTGATCCGGCTGCCGCTGGTGCTGATGTTCTCCGCGTTGTTGTTCTCCGCGGGCGTCTACGGCGTGCTCGCCCGTCGCAACGCCGTGATGGTGTTGATGGCGATCGAGCTGATGCTCAACGCCGTCAACGTGAACCTCGTCGCGTTCTCCTCATCGCTGCACCAGATGAGCGGTCAGGTCTTCGCCTTGTTCATCATCGCCGTGGCGGCCGCGGAGGTCGGTATCGGGCTCGCGATCGTGATCCTGCTGTTCCGCACGCGTGAATCGATCAACGTGGACGAGGTGAACCTCCTCAAGTGGTGAACGCGCTGGCCTCCGAAGGCGAGGTGGTCTACGAGGCCACGACCAACGCCGTGTGGTTCGTCGAGCACGCCTGGGTCGTGGTCGTGTTGCCGCTGATCTCTTCGGCGCTCATCCTGGCGTTCGGCAAGCGGACCCCCGGCAAGGGAGCGGTCTACGGCATCGCGGCTGTCGGAGCAGCGTTCCTGTTCTCGGTGGGACTGCTGTGGCACTTCGTCGAAGGTGGCGGACCGTTCGAAGCCAGCATCGATTGGTTCACGATCGGGCCGCTCCATCTCGAGCTCGGCATCCTCGTCGACGGCCTCACGGGCATCATGCTCGTGGTCGTCACGGCAGTGTCGCTGTGTGTGCACGTCTACTCGCTCGGCTACATGCACGGCGACGAGCGGTTCACCTGGTTCTACGTGGTGTTGTCGCTGTTCACGGCGGCGATGCTCACGGTGGTCGTGTCGAACAACCTGATCCAACTCCTCGTCGGCTGGGAGGTCATGGGCGTCTGCTCCTACCTGTTGATCGGCCACTGGTGGGAGGTCAAGGAGAACTCCGACGCCGCCATCAAAGCCTTCATCACGACCCGCATCGGCGATGTGCCGTTCATGTTCGGCATCTTCCTGCTGATCGCGGTCAGCGGCTTCACGACGACGAACATCACGGAGATCGCTCACGAGATCGGGCTCGGTGGGGTCTCGCCCCTCTACATCTCGATGGCGGCGATCCTCTTGTTCGGCGGCACCGTCGGCAAGTCGGCGCAGTTCCCGTTGCACGTGTGGTTGCCCGACGCGATGGCCGGTCCCACGCCCGTGTCCGCCTTGATCCACGCTGCCACGATGGTCGCGGCGGGCGTCTACCTGATCGGCAGGCTCTTCGAGATCTTCCTGCTCGCCGATCAATGGGTCCTCACGACGGTGAGCATCGTCGCCGCGATCACGGCGCTTGGCGCGGCGCTGCTCGCGATCGTGCAGAACGACATCAAACGGGTGCTCGCTTACTCGACCTTGTCACAGCTCGCGTACATGGTCGCCGGGCTCTCCCTCGGCGAAGTCGGACTCACCGCAGGGTTCTTCCATCTGTTCACGCATGCCTTCTTCAAGGCGTTGCTCTTCCTCGGGGCGGGCTCGGTGATCCATGCCGTGCATTCGAACAACATGAGCGATATGGGCGGGCTGCGGAAGTCGATGCCGATCACGTTCTGGACGATGATGATCGGCTCGCTCGCGCTCGCCGGCATCTTCCCCCTCGCCGGGTTCTGGTCGAAAGACGAGTTGCTCGTCGTCGCCGAGGAGGAGCACGTGCTTTGGCTGTTCGGTGTGTTCCTCGTGACTGCCGTGATCACCGCTTTCTACACGATGCGCATGGTGCTCCTCACGTTTTTCGGCGAGTACAAGGGCCACGCGCAGCCGCACGAATCGCCGAGGACGATGACCGCGCCCCTCGT
>JAOUEA010000174.1 GCA_029858935.1 Actinomycetota bacterium | reverse complement strand
GCGCGAGGGCGCCGTCCCGGCCGTCCCGTCGCCGTCGATCACACCGTGATCGAGCCGACGTCGCACCCGGTGTGGCTCGTGCTCCCGGATCCGTTCCCGACGCGGGTCTTCGTGGACTGTGGCATCGTCGCCCGGCTGCACGAGCGGCTCGGCGATCGTCTGTCGGCGCTCCTGCTGCTCCCGGAGGAGGAGGAGCGCTCGTTCGCGCCGCGGCTCGGCGACGTGCGGCTGCTCGACCGCGGCCGCCTGCTCGCGGCGGGGTCGCCGGCGGAGCGCGCCCGGCGCAGGGCGGACCGATGGCTCGACGATCGCTTCGGCTTCTACCCCCTCGCGATCCGGCACACGCTCCGCCACGGCTTCCATCCGGAGCGGCTGCGCCCCGGCCACGAGAACTGGTTCCTCGACCCGGATCGCATCGGCTGGGCGCCACGCTGGGCGCCGGCCCAGACCGCGATGCTGCGCTGGCACTACTCGCGTGCCCGCTACGTCCCACGCGACCTCAGCGCCGCGCTTCGCGCCGAGCGGCCGGCGCTCGTCGTCGCGAACCTCCAGACGCGGACCGCCGTCCCCTTCCTCGTCGCCGCGCGGTCCTTCGGGCTGCCGACGATCGGGTACGTGTCGAGCTGGGACCACACCGTCGGCAAGGGCGTGATGTCCCCGCACCTCGACCGCTACGTCGTGCAGAACGAGACGATGCGCGACGACGTCGTCCGCTACCACGGGATCCCCGCCGAACGGGTCGTGGTCACGGGCTGGCCCCAGACCGACGTCTTCGCCGCCGAGCGGTCTCGCGCCGACTACGAACGGCTGCTGGCCGGGCTCGGCCTGGACGCATCGCGTCCCGTCGTGCTGGTCGCCGGCAACACGCCGACCAACGCGCCCTACGAGCAGCGCCTCGTCGAGCGGCTGGTCGCCTGGTGGCGCGAGAGCGGCGCCGACGCGCGCCTTTCGCTGCTCTTCCGCCCCCACCCGCGGGACCGGCAGTGGCCTACCCGCTATGCCGCCGGCCTCGACATCGCCGGCGCGGCCGTGCAGGAGCCGTCCTACACCGACCTCGACGCGCTCGCGACGCTCCTGCAGCACGTCGACTGCGTGGTCGCGAACGCCGGGACGATCCTGCTCGACAGCCTCGTCAACGACCGGCCCGCCGTCTGCGTCCTCTACGACGAGGGCGCACCCCCCGACGAGCGCTGGGCGGAGCTCAACGTCACAGGCAGGCACTACCGCGAGCTCGCCGAGTCCGAGGCGTTCCTCCGCGCGCGCAGCTTCGACGAGGTCGGCGCAGGCATCGAGCGGGCGCTCGCCGCCCCGGATGAGCTCGCGGCCGAGCGCGCGCGCGTGGCACGCGAGGTCGTGGGCAAGGTGGACGGTCACGCTGCGGAGCGCGTCACCGCGGCGATCCTCGAAACCGTCGCGCCCGTTTCCCCGACTCCCTGACGGCCGTCTCGGCCGCCTGGTCCCGCCGTCAGCGATCGGCCGACCAGCCGCTCCCGCCTCACGGCACGCTGATGCAGAGTAGCCCACGTGGGGGTGCGGCGGGGGCGCCCAGTACCATCTCTCGCGTGACCGAGGGGCGTAAGTGATGACCGACGTTCGGCCACCCGTCGTCGAGGCTCCGGTCGGCGGTCGCCAGGACGGGCGCGGCAGCCACGCGCCGGATCAGCCTCGGATCGATCGCGTGACCGTGATCCGGCCCGCCCCCCGCTGGCCGCACCTCGACGTCCGCGAGCTCTGGCACTTCCGCGAGTTGCTATTCACGTTGGCCTGGCGGGATGTCGCCGTCCGCTACAAGCAAACCGCGATCGGCATTGCCTGGGCGATCCTCGTCCCCTTCGTGACGATGGTCGTGTTCACGCTGGTGTTCGGGAAGTTCGCAAACTTCCCCTCCAAGGGTGTGCCCTACCCGATCTTCGCCTACTCGGCCTTGCTCCCGTGGACGTACTTCGCTTCCGCCGTGGGCCTCTCGAGCGGGTGTCTCGTCAACAACAAGCCGCTCGTCACCAAGGTCTACTTCCCGCGCGTCCTGCTCCCGCTCAGTGCGGTCAGCGTGCCGATCTTCGACTTCGTCTTCGCATCGATCGTCCTCTTCGGGATGATGGCCTGGTTCCACATCTGGCCGAGCATCGCCCTCCTGCTCGCGCCGGCGTTCCTGCTGATGGCCCTGACGACGGCCCTTGGCACCGGGCTCTTCCTGTCGGCAGTCAACGTCCGCTATAGGGACGTGCCATACGCGATCCCGTTCGTGATCCAGATCTGGATGTACGTCTCAGGGGTCATCTACGCGATCAGCGCCCTTCCCGAGCGGTGGCAGTGGGTGCTCGCCCTCAATCCGATGACGGCCGTGATCAACGGCTTCCAGTGGGGAGTCCTGGATACAGCGGCACCCCCCCTCGACAAGACGCTCGTCAGCGTGGCCTCGATGCTCGTGATGACGGTCGTGGGCCTCTGGTACTTCCGCCGCTCCGAGCCGAAGTTCGCGGACACGATCTGATGGGAGCGGCGATCACCGCGACGGGCCTCGCCAAGCGCTACCGAATCGGGCAGCTACGAGGAGCCTACGGCACCCTGCGCGACTCCATCTCCACGGCCGCGAGGCGGGCGGTACGGCGCGAGCACGCGGAACGACCGCGCGATATCTGGGCCCTCAAGGACGTCTCGTTCGACGTCCCGGAGGGCCAGGTACTGGGCATCATCGGTCGGAACGGCGCCGGGAAGTCCACACTCCTGAAGATCCTCACGCGGATCACGACGCCCACCAGAGGGCGTGCCGAGATCCGTGGACGGGTGGGAAGCCTGCTCGAGGTGGGGACGGGGTTCCATCCCGAGCTCACGGGCCGGGAGAACGTGTTCCTCAACGGATCGGTGCTCGGCATGAAGCGTAGCGAGATCGCCGCCAAGTTCGACGAGATGGTCGAGTTCTCGGGGATCGGCACCTTCATCGACACACCCGTCAAGCGGTACTCGAGCGGAATGCAGGTCCGGCTTGCCTTCGCGGTCGCCGCGCATCTGGAGCCCGAGATCCTGCTCGTCGACGAGGTGCTTGCCGTCGGCGACGCTGAGTTCCAGCGGCGCTGCCTCGGCCGCATGGAGGTTCTCAGCGAGTCAGGACGCACCGTGCTGTTCGTCTCCCATCAGATGCAGGCGGTCGCGCGGCTCTGCGATCGGGCGATCTGGCTCGACCAGGGTCAGGTCGTCGATGCGGGCGAGAGCTCCGAGGTCGTCGCCCGATACCTCCAGGCAGGCTTCGGAAGTGGCTCGGGCCGGGTCTGGACCGACATCGCCGAGGCTCCTGGCGGCGACCTCGTGCGCCTCCGATCGGTGAGAGTCGTGCAGGACGGGCACGAGGCCGCCGCTGTCGACGTGCGCCGGCCCGTCGGGATCGAGATCGGGTTCGCGGTGCTGCGCGACGGAGAGCCCGTGTTCCCCAAGATCAAGCTCGTCGACGGGCGCGGCGACGTGGTCTTCAACGCCATGGACACGAGCGATCGCTGGCTCGAATCGGCGCGGCCCGCCGACTATCTGAGCACGGCCTGGATCCCCGGCAACCTCCTCAACGAGGGGCTGATCAGCGTCCAGGTCGTCGTTGCCTCGATGGGGGCCCCGAGGCTCGTTCCCCAGGCGGCCATCAACGACGTCGTCTCCTTCCACGTGCAGGATCCCGGCGATGGCGACTCGGCGCGGGGGCTCTTCACCGGGCAGTGGCGCGGCGTCGTCCGCCCCCTGCTCGACTGGACGACCGAGGAGCGGTGAGGCGCCTTGGCCGCTCGCTCTCCTCACACCGCGTCCGGGAACAGGGTGTGTCGCTTCCTGACCGCGAGCTGACGACCGGAGAACAGCGTCTCCCCGTGATCCCCCACGAGCTCGACGGACGCGTCGACGGCCGGCCCGGGTCGGTGAAGACTGTCGCCGAAACCGTCCCACGTGTAGTCGTCGAAGATCATGGCTCCGCCGCGGGCGAGTAGACGCCACGCCAGCGCGGCGTCGACGATCACGTCGAGCGCCTCGTGCGAGCCGTCGATGTAGACGAAATCGAACGTCTCGTCAGACGTTTGCAGGTCGAGCAGGATCTCCCTCTAGTCGCCCACGCACTTTCGCACGCGGTTGCTGTCGACGGGTGCGATGTTGGCATCGAACCGGGCCTCGAGGTCGCGGACGTCGAGCCGGGTCGCGTGGTGGTCGAGGCTCCCTGCGAACGTGTCGACGCACGTCACGGAGGCATCGGGCAGCCGCCAGAGCATGAAGCACGCCGACAGCCCCTCGTACGACCCGATCTCGAGCAGCCGGGCTCTGCGGCCCTCCAGTCCGGAGAGGATCGGCTCCCAGGTCATCGCATGGCGTATGAACCAGTGCTCGCTGAACGCCCCCTTGCCGACGATTTCGCGCTCGAGGCGAGCAACCTGGTCGTCGGCGGGGGCAATGCGTCGGGCCGGGGACCTCGCTGCTCCGGCTCGAGTGTCGGGCGTGGGTCGTCCGCGTTCCCTTCGGGGCGCTACCCGTGTGGCGAGTCGCCGAGGGTTTAGCCGCCACCAGCGGAATCGCTCGACCCGATCGAGGCGTTCGCGCAGCACCAGGTTCCCCGCGCGAAGTCGCGCACGTTCGGTCTGCGACGACCTTTCGACGGTCTCCATCCGGTCGGTGTCCAGGCTCGCGATGCTATCGGTCGAGACGGCCGGCTCCGCCCAGACACGCGCCGGGCCGCGTGGTCAGCCTGTCCGTGCGGCTTGCTCGATCACGACCTGCGCAGCTCGGCATGAACCAGTTGGTCGTGCGTGGCTGTACGCTCGCCTGGTGGCTCGTCTCGTCGCCAGTGTGCTCGTTCGAAACGAGGATGTGTTCATCGAGCGCGCGATCCGAAACGTCGCGGCGGTCTGCGACAAGATTCACGTCGTCGACCAGGAGTCGACCGATCGGACAGGCGAGATCCTCCGGAGCCTGGCGCGCGAGCTCGACCATCTCGTCGTCGTGCGCTCTTCCGATGCGAGCGACTCGCACCGGGC
>JAOUEA010000022.1 GCA_029858935.1 Actinomycetota bacterium | reverse complement strand
GAGGTGGTAGCCGACGATCTCCTGCACCGCGGCGAGTCCCTCATCGGCTCGATCGATCGATGCGCGCCCGAAGCGCTCGTGGTCAGCGGCGCGAACCTCTCTCGGGATCGCTCGGTACACGACCTCGTGGACGAGGATGTGTCGGAACGCGTACTGGCGGCTTCCTGGGCTCGAGAAGCGCTGGAGCACCAAGAGATCCCGGCGACAGAGCGCGTCCAGGGCCGCGGTCATCTCTGCCGCGTTCGCCTCGGGCCGCAGATCTTCGAGGTCTTCATCCGAGAACGCCTTCCCGACGATGGCGGCCGCCTCGAGCACCTCCCGTTCGGAAGTGGGAAGCCGGTCAACCCTCGCTTCGAGGAGCGCCTTGACGGTCGGCGGAAGGGGCACCGTCCTGAGGTCACCCTTCGGCTCCCAACGGCCGTCATGCTCATCCAGGTGGCCGTCATCGATCAGCATCGACACGATCTCCTCGAGGAACAGCGGATTGCCTTCGGCGGCAATCGCGATCCGCTCTCGAGCCACGGGGTCGAGTTCGCTCGTCCCGAGCAGGCCGACGAGCAGGTCGTCCGTATCGGTCGCATCGAGCGCCTCGAGGCGGATGGTGACCGCATCCGCCCCGACGCTATTCCAGGTTTGCCGCCGCTCGATGAATTCGGGACGCGCACTGCAAACGAACGCGATCGCCACGTCGGACGCCGTCGTGGCCGCGTATCCGATGAGCTCCAACAGCGAATCGTCTGCCCATTGCAGATCCTCGATCACGATGAGGAGGGGATGGCGGCGCGCCGCGACTTCGAGGAACCTCCGGATGGCCCAAGAGGTCTCGTCGGGAGCCGGGTTGCGGTCGCCGAGACCCACGAGCGCACCGAGCTGTTCGCTGAGGATCTGCTCGTCGGGCTCGCCTGCCAGGAACGACTGCAGCGCGCGGCGGGCGGTGCTGATCGGCCCCCCTTCCGTGATGCCTGCCACGGTGCGCACGATCTGCGTCACAGGCCACATCCCGATATCTCGGCCGTAGGGGAGGCAGTGGCCGATCGCCACTTCCACGCGATCGCCGAGGCCCGCTGCGAACTCGGCGATCAGCCGGGACTTGCCGACGCCAGCTCCGCCGAGGACGGTCAGCAAGGTCGGGCTGCGCTCCGCGAATGCACGATGCACCCCGTCCCGGAGTCGAGTGAGTTGATGTTCCCTCCCGACCAGCGGGGAAGCGATGCGTCGGGAGCCCCGGGTCGCGGCGACACTCACCAATCGATGGGCAAGCAGCGGGGCCTCCTCGTCGTCGAGCACGAGCAGCGGAGTCGGGTCCACGGCGGCGATCGCTTGCGCGAGTCGCTGGGTGGCCACGCCCAGAAGGACCTCACGAACTTGCGCTTTGCGAGCCAGCCGGTCGGCGATCTCGACGGGGTCGTGGGTCAAGAGCTGGATGTCCGTGCCGGCGACCTCCATGAGGGCTTCCCCGGTGGCCAGCGCGATGCGGGTGTCGTGATCCATCGCCCCCGCCGCCCTGTTGAACGCATCGGCTGCCCTCACCGCTCGTTCTGCGTCGTCTTCATGGACCGTGGGGACGCCGAAGACCGCGAGCAGCCGGCCAGACCGAGCAGGGGGGCACCAGCCGTCGAAGTTCGACACGAGACCCTCGAAGATCTCGCCGAGTGCGACGGTTGCCGCGCGCACGTCCTCGAGGTCAGCCGGGGGAAGGCGCACGGCGACGACGGTGATCGTCTTGCGTTGCTCTCGTGCCGCCGGCGCGGGGGGCGGCTGGGGCGTCAGCGTCGGATCGGCCGCCAGGATCCTGCCCTCGAGCTCTGCGATGGCCGGACCGGGTTCAACACCGAGCTGCTCCGAGAGATCGTGACGGAGTGTCGCCAGCTCGGCGATGGCGTCGGCTTGTCGGCCGCTGCGGTACAAGCCGAGGGCCGTGAGCTCGGCGATGCGTTCATCGAGCGGGTGCTCCCTCCGGACGCGCGCAAGGTCCGGTAGCACCCCGGCGTGACGTCCGAGCTCGAGCTCGGCCTCGAGCCGGAGGGCGGTCGCCAGCTCGTGGTGGTCCTCGAGCTCCTGGACGACGCCAGGAGGAAGGCCCGGCAGGTCGATGCCATCGAGTGGGAACCCTCGCCACAGATCGAGTGCTTCCACGAGCACCTCGCATGCGCGCGCCGTCTCCCCCGCAGCGAGGTGGGTTCTGCCACCTTCGACCAGCCGGCGGAAGTTGGCGGCGTCGAGTTGCTCGGGAGAGATCGCCAGCGCGTAGGACGAGCCGCGGGTGACCACGGCGTCGGCGATGCCGTGCTGGCGCAACGTTCGTCTGATACGCGAGATGTGCACCTGGAGGGCCGTTCGAACGGTCGAAGGTGGCGCTTCGCCCCACACGGCTTCGATCAGGGCATCCGTCGAGACCTCCTGGCCTGCGTGCAGGAGCAAGACGGCCAGGATCGCTTGCACCCGAGGACCACCGAGCTCCACGCGGTTTTCGCCGACCCTGACCTCGAGAGGTCCGAGGATGCCGAACTGAACCGTTGGGGTCACGTCTGTCGCTCCGGGCTCGAGAGCGCGAGCCTACCGGAAGCTCGCAACACGCGGGAAGGGCAGTTCAGCCATTTGGCGGTCCTTTGGCGGTCCTTTAGCGCGGGTCGGCAGGGTACCTCACGAGCCCCGGAAGACGGATGACGGGGGTAGGCGGACAGGAGGTGTGGAGATGGTCACCACGATTCGACGGATCGCGATCGCACTCGGATCGCTGCTCGCCCTGACGCTCGCCGGCGGGGCGCATTGGAAGGCATAGGTCGCCAGTTCCTGCTCAACCGGACGATTCCCCGAACGACCCCGGGCCCTCTTGGGCCCGGGGTCGTTCTTCTGACCCCTTCGCGTGTCACATCTGGAGGCCCCTGAGTTCCTCTGGCACGAGGTCGGCGAGTTCCCACCCGGTCCAGAGGTCGGCCGCGAGGCGGCCCGCAGGCCGGTGCACCTCGTGGGCAGAGCCCCACTCGCAGATGCGTTCAACGTCGCGCTCGAGGAACGCCCGCGCGTGGCGGTTCTTCCTGGGGTCGACCGCCTGCGGAAGATCGATCACGGTCACGAGCCCTTGCCAGATCAGAAGGTTGTACGGGGAGAGGTCGGCGTGAACGATATCGAGGAAGAGCATGCGCTCTATCTCGCGCAGCACTTGCTCGACCAGCGCTTCGGCCTCCTGCGCATCTTCGACCTTGTAGGAGCGCAACTGCGGCGCGGCGAGCGCATCGTCGCCGACATATGACATCAGGATGGCATCGCCGGTGCGCTCGATCGGCCGCGGCACGCGCGCTCCGCCCGCCCAAAGGGCGCGGAGGGTCTCCCACTCACGATCGACCCAGATCATGCCCTGCACTTCCCGCCCGAAGCGAGTCTTCTTCTCGAGGGCCACGCGCACACGGCGTTCCTTGATCCACTCGCCGTCGCGGTACATCGACTCATCCCGGAAGTCCCGCCGGTCCAGCGGGTGATAGGTCTTGAGCGCGACGAGTTGCTCCCCCGTCGTGCGTGGGTTGGCACGGCAGAGGTGGACCGAGGCTTCCTTGCCGCTCTTGATCGGTCTGAGCACTCCTTCGATGAGGCCCTCATCGAAGAAATGCTCGAGCTGGTTCACGTCAGTCAATAGGGTCTCCTTCCGAGATCTGACAATGGCAAAGCCGGGTCCCGGAGGAGCTGCGAGGTGAGGCCGACCCAGAGTGCGGGTGGGCCTACGCCGTGAGGTGCCGGAAGGGACGCGGCGAGTGCACGCCGTCCAATACCGAGATGGCAGCCATGCTCATCGCCTCCCCTCGACGTGGTGCGCTGGAACGCTGACCGTTCCGTCGGACGCGGTGAGCTTAGCATCGGTTTCGTCGGCGTTCACGCGCGATGCGGATCGAGCCACCAACAGCAGGGCCGTGATGAGCGCGAATCCACTCAGTGCCATGAACGGGATCGACACGAAGTGGAACCTCCAGATCCACACGACCGTGCAGGGGGCAGCGACGTCGCAGGAGACCGAGACTTGGGTCGGGAAGCGTTCGAGTTGGTAGTGGTAGATGGCGATCGCCGCGCCGGCCACTGTGAGCGGGATCGCGAAGCGAACGACGGCGACCTCGTGCCTCCACGCAGCGATGAGAAGGATCGGCACGAGCGGATACATCGCGATGCGTTGATACCAGCAGAGGGTGCACGGCACGAAGTGTGCGACTTCCGACAGGTAGAGGCTGCCGAGTGTCGCGATGGACGCGACGAGGAACGCGAGCCACAGTGCCGAGGGCCCGAGCGTGTCCCCGGTCTCCTGTCGCACCTTCGGCCTGCGTCGGCCGGCCAGTGCGACCAGCGCGATCGCGATGACCGCCACGTCGGCGACCACGGTGAGCAGGGCGAACAGCGTCGCTACGGTTGCGACATCCACGGGTCGAGCCTAGGGGGTTGTGGCTCAGCCCACCGGGCCCTTCGGCCCGTCGCCCGTGGGTCGCCGTACCGAGTTGTCAGACGCGATCGCTAGCGTTCCGGGCCATGGCCAAACTGCGGGCGGCACTCGTGTGCGGGGATTGCCGGCAGAAGGTTGCACGCTGGGTGGGGAGATGTCCCGGGTGCGGCGCATGGGGCACCATCGAGGAGGGTGTCTCGGAGTCGCGTTCGGGTACAGCGCTGGCAACTTCGCCGCTCATCGACGATGCCGTCCGAGGAATCGAACATCGCGTATCGACAGGCTTCCCGGACGTCGACCGAGTGCTCGGTGGGGGGCTGGTGCCGGCATCGCTCGTGCTGCTCGCCGGCGAGCCGGGCATCGGCAAGTCGACCTTGTTGCTCCATCTCGTCGCTCACCTCGGTGCCCAAGGGCACGCGTGCCTGCTGGTAAGTGGCGAGGAGTCGCACGCGCAGGTAGCGGCTCGCGCGCGTCGCCTCGGTATCCCGGGCGATGCGGTGAGGTTCGCGTCGGGACGAGATCTCGATCTGGTGCTGCAGACCGCACGCGCTGAGCGACCCTTCCTGCTGGCGGTCGATTCGATCCAGACGATCCGCGATGCCGACGGGACTCATATGCCGGGAGGGGTTTCTCAGGTCCGGACCTGCACAGATGCCCTCGCCGGACTCGCGAAGTCCGAAGGCGTCGCCGTGCTGGCGACAGGGCACCTGACGAAGGACGGCGACCTTGCCGGGCCTCGAGCCCTGGAGCATGCGGTCGATGTGGTGCTGACGTTCGATGGCGATCCTCGATCTGGCTCGCGGGTCTTGGTCGGCGGCAAGAATCGCTTCGGGGCCGAAGGCGAGAGCGCGTGGTTCGAGATGAGCGCCACGGGGCTCCGTGAGATCGATCCGACACCTCTGCTGGTGAGCGGCGAGCCCGTGCCCGGGGCGGCGATCGCCCTCGCTCGGTCCGGCCGGCGCGCGATCGCTGTCGAGGTGCAGGCACTGGTCGGGTCGCCCGAGGGCCAGGCACGCCGCCAAGCCACCGGCTTGGATCCTCGCCGGTTCCAGCTGGTCGCCGCCGTGCTCGACCGCATCGCAGGACTCTCGCTCGCTCGGGCGGAATTATTCGGAGCATCTTGTGGGGGCGTGAGGATCGATGACCCGGCGTGCGACCTTGCAGTCGCCGCCGCACTCGCCTCGGCCGCCACGGGGTCCGCGCCTCCTGCGCGATCCGCATTCGTCGGCGAGGTTTCGCTGACCGGGTTGGTGAGGCCGGCTCAGTCGATGACACAACGTCTCGCAGCTGCTCGTGCCGGTGGCGTGGAGATCGTGTTCGCTCCGGCCGCCTCGTTCGATGCCCAGGGTGTTCGCCTCGTGCCCGTCCGCGATGTGAAGGATGCGCTCCCGTGGATGATGACGACGTCATGAGCACCCCGCTCCGCTGCTGAACCGTCATTCAGCCTAGGTCCTTCGAGGCTGGTCGGTGGCGGGAATCAGCCCTCTGACCTGCGGGTTTGGGTTGCGCAGCAGGACCCTACCGTGCTACGCTACTTGGACGATTTGGCGCGATCGATCCCCGACTCCCTGGAGGTTCTGTGTTCCGTAAGGGCGATACCGTGGTGCATCCGGAGCATGGAGCAGCTGTCATCGAAGAACTACGAGAGAAGGAATTCCTCGGGGAAACTCGCACCTACCTAGTGCTGCGCGTCGCTTATGGCGACCTCACCCTGATGATCCCGACGGACTCTACCGATCAGGTCGGGTTGCGCTCGGTCGTCAGCAAGAACGAGGTGAAGAAGGTCCTCAAGGTCCTCACCGAAGAGGAGTCTTCGATGGCCGCCAACTGGAGCCGTCGCTTCAAGAACAACATGGAGAAGCTGCACTCCGGCGATCCGTATCAGGTGGCCGAGGTGCTGCGGAACCTCTCGATCCGCGATCGAGAGAAGGGTTTGTCGGCGGGCGAGAAACGCATGATCACCAAGGCTCGGCAGATCTTGATCTCCGAGTTGTCGCACGCGACCGGCAAGTCTGAAGAGGCCGCCGAGGTCATGATCGACGAGGTCCTCGACGACGCCCATGGGGAGAAGATCGCCGCGGTCTGACCCGCCGCCTGCGGCGTACCTCGAGCGGTCTCGACGCGCCCGGCCCCCTACAGGCGTTCGAGCCGTGCGCCGATGCTTCTTTCAGCACCAGGTTCGTTCAGCCTGCCCGCCCGCTGAGCGACGTCGGAGCAGCGAAGGAGGTCGAGCGGGGTTCATGAGCGAGCGCGAGCAAGACCCGCGCGGCGGCGCGCTGCGCGGTTATCTCGTCGAGGGCGTCCGACTGATCTTCATCGCCCTGCTCGCGACGGGCGGCTTCCTGCTCGGCGGCACCATCGCTGCCGAGAGCACCAGCCGCGCGCTGGCCTTCATCTTCCTCGGCGCAGCGGTGGGCTTCGTGATCGGGGGTGTCGCGGGGAGGCTCACCCTGCGAGCCGTGAGTGGCATGGAGCGCGAACTGCATCGCAAGCCTGCTCCGCAGCTCGCCGGCGGCGTCGTGGGGCTGGTCGTTGGATTGGTGGTCGCCGGCCTATTGATGATCCCCCTCTTGTTGGTTCCCCGCGGCGCGGCGTGGCCTGCCATCGTCTTCGTGTATCTCGTGTGCGGCTCGCTCGGCTTCCGGGTAGGCGAAGCGAAGTACGAGGACATCTTCGGCCTCGTCGGCATGAAGCCAAGGGCTTCCGCGACGACACGAGGCGACCTCCATGTGCTCGACACGAGCGCTCTGATCGACGGGCGTGTGCTCGACCTGGTG
Organism: Actinomycetota bacterium; assembly: GCA_029858935.1. Lineage (GTDB taxonomy): Bacteria > Actinomycetota > UBA4738 > UBA4738 > HRBIN12 > JAOUEA01. Next base: position 13,176 of record JAOUEA010000022.1, on the reverse strand, counting down.
GCGACCGGGTTCGTGAGTGGCACGGTGCTCCTGCACGACGGCGTGTTGCGAGAGCTACAGGCGATCAGCGATGCGAGTGATCCCTTGCGGCGGCAGCGAGGCCGGCGCGGGCTCGATGTGTTGGTAGAGCTGCAGAAGGCTCCGACGGTGCAGTTCCAGCTCGTCGAAGAGGCCGGAGTGCTGGATGTGGACGCGGCGCTCGTCCGGCTCGCTCGCGAGCGCGGGGCCTCGCTCATCACGGTCGATCACAACCTGTCCAAGGTGGCAGAGGCCCTTCGGGTCCCGGTCGCTCAGATCAACGCGCTGGCCTCGAAGTTCCGGGTGCCGTACACGGCGGGCGATGAGATCTCGGTTCGCCTCGTCAAGGAGGGTCGGGAACACGGCCAGGCCGTCGGCTACCTCGACGACGGCACGATGGTCGTTGTCGAGAAGGCGACTGAACAGATCGGCGCGACGCCCGATATCAGGGTCACGAACGTGATCCAAACGACGACCGGTCGCATGGTCTTCGCAGCGCTCCTCTCCGACGCTGCCGAGCCAACGGCCTGACGTTCTCCGCGGCCAGCGGTCTGCCATGCTTCGGGCATGGAAGCGGGAAACGACGCTGCGGTCGCGATCGTGCTTGCCGCCGGAGCCGGCCGCCGGGTCGGCGCAGAAGAACCTAAGGCGTTCTTGACGATCGGGGGGCGCCCGATGCTCGCCGTCGCGGCCGGCGCGGCTGCGGCCTCGCCAGCGGTTGGTGCCCTGATCGTCACCGCTCCGGCGGGGTGGGAAGAGGAAGCTCAGGCCTGTGTCGAGGCGTGTGGCGTGCCAGTCACGGTCGTGACCGGGGGGGCGACACGCCAGCAATCAGTCCAGGTGGCGCTCGAAGCGCTGCCGCTCGATTCGAAGATCGTGGCGGTTCACGATGCGGCGCGTCCGTTCGCCCCACCCGACCTGTTCACGGCAGTCGTCGAGGCGGTCAGCGCGGAAGTCCAAGGGGTCGTCCCTATCGCACCGGTCACCGACACGGTGAAGCAGGTCGTCGACGGACGTGTCGTCGGCACCCTCGACCGCGAGCGCCTCGGCCTCGCGCAGACCCCGCAAGCGTTCGACGCCTCCTTCCTGCGCGCTGCCCACCGGCGGGCCGCGGCGTCTGGAGTGGCTCTGACCGACGACGCGGCGGCGCTTGAACGCGAAGGCGCGGTGGTCGTCGCGATCGCCGGCGACCCGAACAACGTCAAGATCACCACCCTCTTGGATCTCGCCAACGCCGACACCCGGATGGGCGGGACCGATGGGTGAGAACTCGCCGAGGGTCGGGATCGGGGTGGATCTGCACCGGTGGGCGTCCGACGGACGCGAACTGTGGCTGGGAGGGGTGCTGTTCGAGGGAGAGCGAGGGCTCGTGGGTCACTCCGACGGTGACGCCATCTGTCATGCGCTTGCCGATGCTTTGCTCGGCGCCGCGGCACTCGGCGACGTCGGTCAGCACTTCCCGGACGACGACCAGTCGATCGCCGGGATCTCAGGTATGTCGCTGCTCGGCCGAACCGTTCACATCGTGCGAAGCGCGGGGTTCTCCCCGCGCTCGTGCGACGCCACGGTGATCTGCGATCACCCGGTGATCGCTCCGCGCCGCGAAGAGCTCCGCTCCTGCTTGGCGCGGGCGCTGGAACTGCCGATCGACGCCGTATCGGTGAAGGCGACCCGACCAGAGGGTCTCGGACTGGCCGGTGATGGCGTCGGGTGCATGGCGGTTGCGGTGCTCGAATGAGTCGGGAGCGCGATCCGGCGAGGCGACGTCGACCGGCTCACGGCGGCACCATCGATCTCGATGTGGTCGGCGGCCGTCGCGCAGTTGCCGAAGCCCTGCGCGCCGGAAGAGTGTCGGAGGTGCTCGTGGTCTCATGTCCGAAGGTCACGCAGGGATTGCGAGCGGTGTTCGACGCGGCGCGCGATGACGATGTACCTGTGCGCACGGTTCCACGAGCGACGCTCGATGCCCTGACGACGGGGCACCAAGGCATCGTCGCGCGGGTCGGCGCTCGCAGATCCGACGCCTTGTCTGAGCGAGATCTCGCGGCCTTCCCTTTCGAGGAGGATGCGCTCGTCGTGGTGCTCGACGGTATCACCGACCCGCAGAACCTCGGCGCCGCGGCCCGCTCGGCCGAAGCCGCGGGGGCGGCGATGCTCGTCACCCGCGTGCGCCGCGCTGCCGAGGTCACGCCCGCAGCGGTACGTGCTTCGGCGGGCGCGCTCATGCACCTTCCGCATGCGCGAGTCGCGAACGTCCCGCGCGCGATCGAGCGACTGCAGGACAACGGTTTCTGGGTCGTCGGACTCGACGAAAGCAGCGACGTGAGCGTGTACGACGACGTCGTCCCGTCGGGCCGCCTCACCGTGGTGGTGGGCACCGAAGACGGAGGCATGTCCAGACTTACGCGCGAGCGTTGCGACCAACGACTCAAGCTTCCCATGCTCGGGCAGGTCGGTTCGCTCAACGCGGCGGCTTCGCTGGCCGCCTTCCTGTACGTGTACGTCGTCCCCTCTCGTCGGTGACCGAGCTCACGTAGCGCCACACTCCTGCCGATACCGGGTGCATGGACGAAGGCCTGCCACCGCCCCCGGCGCGTTCGGGTTCGCTCGAATCGTGGGAACGGGCGATCGATGCGCCCGCTGGTCTACCACGTCGCCCCGTTGCGATCACGATCGCCGGCGTACTCCTGCTCGTTGCGGGGGCCTTCGCCTCCCTGGCCGGGGCGTTGATCCTCCTGACGGGAGACCAGGCCACGATCGAAGGGGTCGGGGCCGGAGCTTCCACCGCGGCAGTCATGCTCACGGCGGCGCTTGCAGCCGCCGAGATCGCCTCTGGCCTGCTGGTGCTTCGTTGCGCGCCGATCGGACGCGTGGTTGGGATCGCGGTGGCCGCGCTCGGTATCGTCGGCGGCCTCACCGCGATCGGGTCGCCCCAAGGCGTCGTGACGATCGCGATCTTCGGCTTCGTGATGTTCGTGCTCGTCACGAAGGCGGACGCTTTCCGGCCACCGCGCGACCGGTAGAATCGCGACCTGGCCGGCGTGGCGCAGTCCGGTAGCGCAACCGACTTGTAATCGGTAGGTCGTCGGTTCGAATCCGACCGCCGGCTCCTTGCCAGACGACGCGTACCGGATCAACTCGGACCGTTGTCGATGCGGACCGTGCGTCAGCTGCTCACCCACAGCGACTCGAGCCCGCGGATGATGTAGCCGGGCTTCCAATGCGGCTCCTCGATGAGCTCGAGGTTGGGCATGCGCCGCAGCACCGTGGAGAACGAGGTCTGCAGCTCGAGGCGGGCCAGGGGCGCCCCGAGGCAGAAGTGGATGCCCGCCCCGAACGTCACATGCGGGTTCGGATCGCGGTCAAGCCGCAGCTCATCAGGTGCGTCGAACACCGCCGGATCGCGGTTGGCCGATCCGAAGACCAACCCCATTTCCGCCCCACGAGGCACATGCACGCCGTGGATCTCCACGTCCTCGAGGACCCAGCGCTCGAACAGCTGCAGCGGTGTGTCGTAGCGCATGAGCTCCTCGAGGGCGGTCGGCACAAGGTCGGGCCGTGCGCGCAGGTCGGCCAGGACGTCCGGGTTGCGGAACAGGGACCACCAGCCGTTGCCGGTGACGTTCACGGTCGCCTCATGGCCGGCGTTCAACAGCAGCACGCTAGTGCCGATCAGCTCGTCCTCGGTGAGACGGTCACCCTCATCCACCACGAGCGTCATCTCGCTGATGAGATCACCCGTCGGGTGGGCTCTTCGCTCACGAGAGAGCGTGCGCAGGTAGTCAGAGAACTCCCGGCTAGCGGCGACCGCGAGAGATGCGTCGTGGTCTGTGGGTTGCAGCTCGTACATCCGGCAGATGTCGGCCGACCACGGACGCAGCAAGTGCCGATCGGCGGCTGGCACGCCGAGCAGCTCGGCGATGACGGCGACCGGCAGCGGCTCGGCGATCGCCGGCAGCAGGTCGAACTCGCCCTCGCCGGCGACGACGTCGACCAGCTCGTCGGTCAGTCGCTGCACGGGGTCGCGCATCGCTTCGACCATCCGAGGAGAGAACGCCTTCGCGACCAGCCGACGCACGCGGGTGTGGTTGGGGGGCTCCATGTCGAGGATGCCGTTGTTGATCAGGTGCCAGAACGGCTCGAGCGAGGCCGGTGGAGGCGCATGACCCATCTCCTCATGACTCGCGGTGTGCAGGTAGGTTCGCCCGAACCGGCGGTCCCGCAGCGTCGAGTTCACGTCGACGTGTCTGGTGACGAGCCAGAGGTCGGTCGCGTCGTCTCGGACGACGGGCGAGAGTCCTCGTAGGCGCTCGTAGGCAGGGTAGGGGTCCGCCACGAACCCGAGGTCGTCGGGATCGAAGCCCAGTGCCCGCGGCGTGATGCGGGAGACGTCGACGGGATCGAAGGCCACGGGTCTACGGTAGCGTCCCGCTATGCTCGAGCGGAAGCCATGCCGGCTGAGAACGCTCCAGGTCGCACTCGCGACCGCTCTTCTCACGGTCTCGTGCGCCCTCGACCCCTCATCCGGGGGTTCCAGCGTCGAAGGCCCGAAGCCCCCTGCGGCCAGTGGCACTCGTACGACCGTCGTGGTCGTCCATGTGACTGACGGCGACACGATCCGCGTCGACCTGCGCGGCGAGGAGACGTCGGTGCGCCTGATCGGCATCGACACTCCGGAAAAGGATGGCCCGTACACAGATGAGGAGTGCTGGGGTGAGCGCGCATCGCGGTTCACGGCAGACGCGCTTGCCGGCCGTCGGGTCGAGCTGGAGTTCGACGTTGAGCGGACCGATCGCTTCGACCGCACCCTCGCCTACGTGTGGCTCGATGACGCCCTCTTCAACGAGCACATCCTGCGGCAAGGGTACGCGGTGCTCGCCACGTTCCCGCCCAACGTTCGCTACGTCGATCGATTCACCGCAGCGGAGCAACAGGCCCGCGACGAAGGCGCAGGCCTTTGGGCGGCCTGCCCCACCGACTGATCACGCAGGGTGCTCATCCGAACGGGTCGCGACGGCGCCTGAGCACGCGTCCTGCTCTCGCGACCGTGTCGCTCCCACGGCGCCAAGCGATGGTCCCCTCGACGACGACCGCCTCGATCCCGTCGGGGAACGCATGCGGTCGCTCGTACGTGGCGCGATCGCCGACTGCGGCCGCATCGAACAACACGAGATCGGCCCAGGAGCCCTCGGCGACGCGACCACGTCCAGAGAGACCGAATCGGTCGGCGGGCAGGGAGGTCATCTTTCGTACCGCAGTTTCCAGCCTGAGCGCACCCTCTCGCACTCCCGGTCCCAACACACGCGGGAACGTGCCGTATGTACGGGGGTGGACGGGCACGTCGGCCATCGGACCATCGGGTGCGGTGGCCACGGCATCGGAGGCAACCATGATCTCCGGGTCCGCGAGGATCGTTCGCACGTCGTCCTCGCGCATCGCGTGGCCGATGCATGACGTGTTCGGCGCTTCGGACAGTAGCTCGAAGCACGCGTCGACCGGCTCGATGCCTCGCCGCTCCGCGATCGTAGCGATATCGAAACCGTTGCATGAGCGGTCGGCGGTATCCTCGACCACGATCCGATCCCACCCGACCCCGTCGACCGACGATTGGAAATCGTCGCCTTCGCCGTGCTCCACCGATGCGGCCAGTCGCTTGCGGCTCCCGGCATCGGCAAGCAGGTCGGGGAGCAGCGCAGACGGCGCCCACTCAGGCAAGAGCGATGAAAGCCCTGATGCCCACGCTGCGTACGGATACTGATCACCCGTCGCGGCATCGGCCTCGTGCACCCGTGCGAGCAGCTCGCTCGCGCGTCCCCACGCGTGCGAGGTCTCGCACTTCAGGTGACTCAAGTGCACCTGTGCGCTCGCACGCTGCCCGACCTCGATCGCCTCATCGACCGCCCGAAACAAGTGGGCTCCCTCGCCACGCACGTGCGACGCGTAGATGCCGCCGACGCGCGCGGCTTCCGCGGCCAGCTCGACGATCTCGTCGGTCGTCGCGTACATGCCAGGTGGGTAGATGAGGCCGGTCGAGAGGCCGAGCGCCCCCTCTTCCATGGCGGACGCGACCAGGCCCCGCATCGAGCGCATCTCCCGCGCATCTGGGGCTCGGCGAGCCAGTCCCATCACAAGCTCGCGAACCGATCCATGACCCACGAGCGCCGCGATGTGGGCCGCCGGCTGGGCCGCGTCGACCCGACTCAAGAAGTCGCCGAACGATGCGAACTCGAGGGTGGAGCCTGAGGCTTCGCCTCCAGCCCATGAAGCGAGTTCCGCCGCCGTGGACGTGGGGAAGGGCGACATGCCGCAGTTCCCGACGACGACCGTCGTCACCCCCTGGCGGATCGTCGAGTGCAACGAGGGATCGACCAACGGGGCCATGTCGGAGTGGCTATGCACGTCGATGAATCCCGGGGCGAGCACGAGATCGGCGCCGTCGAGGCGCACCCGCGCCGCCGGCTCTTCGTCCTCACGCGGCTCGCGGACGATCGTCGCGACGCGGCCAGCCTTCACGCCGACCGACGCCCGGTAGGGCGGGCCACCGGTCCCGTCGACGACGGTTGTCGCCCCGATCCAGAGATCCAGCACAGACGGCATCGTAGTGGCGCCGCCCGCTTCCGCCGCCGCGCGTTCTCCCTCGGCGGTTCCGACGGTCCCGAGAGTGGGGGGTCTCCTGCCCCGGCCGCACGAAGCTCACCGCATCGATGCTGGTGGTGACGGCACAGGGGTACGGACGACAGGGGTACGCCATGGGCACCGACGATCGGCTCTCGCTGGTGTTGTTCTCCGGCACCGACGACAAGCTGCAGGCGGCCGCGGTGCTCACGGTGGGCGCGGCCGCGATGGCCCGGCCCGTCGACGTGTTCCTGCAGTACTGGGCGCTGGACGCCTTCCGCGCCGATCGCATCCTCAAGGATCACGGCGTGTCGCCGGAGGCCGGGCCCGAAGGGGAGCGCGCGATGCGCGATCAAGGGAAGACCCACTGGAGCGAGCTGTTCCGTCAGGCCAAGGATCTCGGTCAGGTCCGCATCCAGGCCTGTGCGGACTCGATGGAGATGTTCCACATCACGACCGACGACCTCGATCCACTGGTCGACGGCATCTGGGGCGTCGCGAGCTTCTTCATGGAAGCCGACGGCCCCGTCACGTTCATCTGAGGAGGTCATCCGATGACGACTGCAGAGATCACCAGGTCGATCGACGCGCGAGGCATGGCGTGCCCCGGGCCGCTCATGACGCTGATCGGAGCGATCCGTGAAGGGCAGGTCGGTGACGTGATCGAGGTTCTTTCGAGCGATGAAGGCTCGAAGACCGACATCCCGGCATGGGTGGCGAAGGCCAAGCACGAGCTGATCGAGGTCACTCCCGACGACGGCTACTCCCGATTCGTGATCAGGAAGGCGAGGTGACCGGCCATGCCGGCTCGCATCGTGGTGCTGGGAGGTGGCGTCGGCGGCACGCTGGTCGCGAACCTGCTCGACAAGGATCTCGGCCGCGACGCGCGCGTGACGGTCGTCGACCCCAGCGGCATGCACGACTACCAGCCGGGGTACCTGTACGTGGCACTCGGTGAAGCCAAGGGGCATTGGCTGAGCCGTGAGGAACGCACGCTGCTGCGTCCCGACGTCGACCTCGCGATCGAACGGGCCATCCGCATCCATCCCGACGCCGGCACCGTGCAGCTCGAACGGGGGGGCAACCTGGAATGGGACTACCTCGTGGTCGCGACCGGGTCGCGACTGGTACCCGAGCAGATCCCCGGGCTCGCGGAGGGATCGTTCGAGTTCTACTCCCTCCAGGGGGCCGAGCGGCTGGCGCAGGAGCTTCGGACGTTCGATGGGGGTCGGCTCAAGGTCGGTGTCGCCGGCATCCCGTACAAGTGCCCACCAGCGCCGGTCGAATTCACGTTCCTGGTCGAGGAGTACCTGCGCAAGAAGGGGGTGCGCGGTCGGAGCGAGATCGAGTTGCTCTCGCCGCTGAACAGGGCGTTCACGATCGAGAGCGCTTCGGAGCTGATCCAGCCCTACATGGACGAGCGCGGGATCGGCCTCACGACGTTCTTCAACGTGGAGGCGGTCGACCCGAGCGCCGGCGTCGTCGAGTCGCTCGAAGGTGAGAAGGCGGAGTACGACCTGCTGGTGCTCGTGCCGCCGCACAAGGGCGCACAGGTCGTGATCGACTCGTCGCTGGGCGACCCCGGAGGGTGGCTGCCGACCGACAAGCACACCCTGAACGTCGGAGGGCATGAGCGCATCTTCGGACTCGGCGACGCCACGAACCTGCCGATCTCGAAGTCGGGGTCGACCGCGCATTTCGAGGCCCCGGTCATCGCCAGCCGCATCGCCTCGCTGGTTCATGGCACGGCTCCGAAAGAGAACTACGGCGGTCGAGTCATGTGCTTCCTCGAGACGGGCAACGGGCAGGCGACATCGTTGCGGTTCGACTATGAGCACCCGCCTCAGCCCCCGAAGCCCAATCGAGCCTGGCACACCGCGAAGTGGCTCTTCAACCGCCTGTATTGGGAAACGGTGCCGCAGGGCCGCATCCCCGAGAACGCTCCATTTTCCAAGCCGCCTGCGATGGCCGCCCCGAAGGAGTGAGATCGATGAGCGAGACCATCACGAAGACCCTGGATCTGAAAGGGCTCTCCTGCCCATTGCCGATCGCGAAGACCGCACAGGCCATCCGCGATCTGCAGCCAGGCGAGCTGATCGAATCGCTGGCGACCGACCCCGGAGCGGTTCCCGACTTCAACGCATGGTGCACCTCGACGGGCAACGTCCTGGTCGAACAGACCGAGGACGCCGGCGTCTTTCGATTCGTGATCAAGAAGCAGTGAGGACGAGTTCGATGGCGACGATGGAGGCCACTTTCGAAGCCCCAGCACCCGCGCGACTCGAGCATGTTCCCCACAAGAAGCTCGTGATCATGGCCTGGTCGGGCGACCTCGACAAGATCTGGCCGACCTTCATCCTCGGCACGACCGGGTCGGCCATGGGCATGGACACCACGATCTTCTTCACCTTCTGGGGGCTGTTCCCGTTGGTGCGCAACGACGTGCACATCACGGGCGAGAACTGGATGCAGAAGATGATGTCGATGATGAATCGCGGCGGCACCGAGCATCTCAAGCTCGGGAAGATGAACTTCGCCGGCATGGGGCCGGCGATGATGAAGAGGCTCGCCGAGGAGCATCACGTCGCGACGCCCGATGAATTGCTCGAGGTCGCCCGCGACCTCGGCGTCCACCTGGTGCCCTGCCAGATGACGATGGACCTCCTCGGGCTGTCGAGGGAAGACCTGATCGACGGCATCGACGAGCCTGCGGGGGCTACGACGGCTCTGCTCGAGGCCCAGGACGCGGTGACGCTGTTCATCTGAGGGGCGCGAGACCCGTGCCGCCCGGCGTGACCACCCCCCTGGGAGCTTCGAGCGGCACGTGCGCCGGGCGGCGGTCGTACCCCCCGCCGTCCGGCGCTCACCCTGTCAGCGACCGCAGGGTTCCCGGTGACAGGCATCACACACCTCCGAGGGGGAGGCCCGAAGGGCGCGCCGCGAGCCTGGTGGAGCGGGTGCTTGCATCGTCGGTGCCCGTGGGTACGCTCGTTCGCGATGGATGAGACTCCCCCACACCACGCAGTGCCCCCCCTGGACGAACGATCCCGCGATCTCCTCGATTTCGAGCGCGAGAGTTGGAAGCTCGAGATCCCGAAGGAACGTGCGATCCGCGAACAGTTCGGCTTCTCGCCTGCCAGATACCACCAGCTACTCAACCGTGCGCTCGAGACCTCCGCGGCACTGGCCTACGATCCGATGTTGGTGCGTCGGCTCCATCGAGTGCGTGATGCCCGACGCCGTCGCCGTGTCGCGAGTCAGCTCGGCATGCGTCCGTAGGATCTGCGCCCACCGGGGCGGCGTTCAGTGGCTGGGGTAGGATTGCCCGCGTGAATCTCAGCCCCGCACGCCTTGCCGTGCTCGTCGCCCTCGTGGTGGGTGGTATCGCGGTCATCCTGAACGGGTTCGGCGACGATGACGCCGTGCTCGCAGACAGCAGCACCGGCGTCGCGCAGCCTTCCGCCTCCGGGTCCGCGGCGCCATCGGGTTCCCCTTCCCCGTCGGCGACGCAGAGCGCGGCTCCTGAGCTCGAGCCGCAGGTCGACGGTGTGATGATCCAGGTGCTGAACGGCACGAGCGCTGTCGGCCTCGCCGCGGAAGTCGAAGGCTTCCTAGTCGGTAAGGGATACGTCGCGGCACTGCCGGCAGCCGATGCCACGCAGAAGCCAGTCGAGACCACGATCGTCTACTACCGCACCGGAGAAGACGCGGAGCAGAATCAGGTCGATGCCGCGCATCTGGCGAAGCGATACCTCAAGAGCGTGGACGCCTCGGTCAAGCAGCTCAGCGCTGCGCTTGGGTCGGATGTGGCGCCCAAGACGCAATTGGTCGTGTTGCTCGGCAACGACTACGCGGACGCGAATCCCGTCGGCTAGGCCGACCCGGGGGCGGTCTCGTCGATCGCCGCTTCCCGGTGCGCGACCCGGGCATCGAGGCTCGATTCGAGCATGCGAGAGATGCCGTCGGTCAGCGCCTCGGGCATGAACGGCTTCGTGATCACGTCGTCTGCCCCCAGTTGGTAACACCGGCGCAGGTCATCGGTCTGAGAGGCGGCCGTCAAGACCAGAACGGGCACGTCAGCGGAATCCGGATTGGAACGCAGGACCTCGAGGACCTGGAACCCGTTCGCCCCGGGCATCATCAGGTCGAGCACCACCGCGTCGGGCAGGTGCTCGAGGGTGGCCTCGATCCCGCGGATACCGTCGTCGGCTTCGAGCACCTCGAAGCCCGCATGACGCAGGTTGACCCGGTACAGGAGCCTCACGTCGGCTTCGTCATCGATCACCAGCACCCGGCGCATGCGCCTGTGTCCTCCATACGGGGGAGGTTCGGATCCCCTACAGGGTCTATCGGGCGTGTGCCCCGAGCCGTCGATACCCGGAATCCGGGAATCCGGCCGGTTCCAGCAACCCTCGCGGAGCGTGGCTCGTTGACGGCCCCGAAGGCCGCTCATACCCTGGGGAAGGAGGTTGTCCCGTGCTGAAGGTCTCGCAGAAGCTCGAGTACGCGATGCGAGCGATGATCGAGCTCGCCCAACGGCGTGACGAAGGCATCCTGGTTACTGCCCGAGCGATCGCCGAGCGTCAGCAGATCCCTGTGCGGTTCCTCGAGCAGCAGCTCGGAGCGCTGTCGAAGGCGGGGTTGGTGGAGAGCTTCCGTGGCGCGGGCGGGGGGTGCCGACTTTCGCGCGATCCGGCCGAGATCACCGTGGCGGAGATCGCGGATGCGATCGAAGGTCAGATCTTCCCGATGTTCTGCCTCGAGCCGAGCGATCACACATGCTTCCAGGACTCTCAGTGTGGGCTGCAAGGGTTCTGGGCCGACGTCGCGCGATCGGTACAGCAGGTGTTCCAAGAGACGACGGTGGCGGACCTCGCGGCCCGCCACCGGGGCGTCACCTCCGGGCCGACGCTGATCGCTCCCGACCAGCTGCTCTCGCGCCTGAACTGACCCGCTCGGCCGGCCTCAGGCCGACCAGCCGCGTGCCTTCGCCGCGTCCATGCTGAGGATCTTGGTCAGTTTCGTGCCGCAAACAGAGCATGTGCCCTGGGCCGCCGGGCGGCCGTTCTTCAAGGTCACGACCTGCCCCTCGAATTCCCGTTTGGCCCGGCACTTCATGCAATAGCCTTCGTCGGCCATCGCTGCCTCCTTTCGCCCGAGGCGGCCCCCTGGGCAACCTCGCGCCCGATGGTTATCCCGAGAACCGCTCGGTGCAAGCACATCCCCGAGGTGAACGACGGGCATCGGTGTCGGCCGACGAGTCGGCTCGCGCGTCCGCATCGGCGCGCGTACGATGCTGGCTCGCCCACGCGAAGGCATCCGCGAAACCCTGGAGGACCGATGAGCGACCCTCAGCAGAACATCGAAGCGCTGCTGTCCGAGCTGCGTGTCTTCGAACCGACCGCCGAGTTCACCGAGCGCGCCATCGTGTCGGATCCATCGATCTACGACCGTGCCAACGAGGATCACGAGGCGTTCTGGGCTGAGCAAGCCGACCGGCTGACGTGGTTCAAGCGTTGGGACACCGTCATGGAATGGTCTCCTCCATGGGTGAAGTGGTTCCCGGGGGGGCAGCTGAATGCGTCCTACAACTGCCTGGATCGGCATGTGGAAGCCGGAGGTGGCGACAAGGTGGCCTTCCACTGGGAAGGTGAACCCGGCGACATCCGTTCCATCTCCTATTCGGAACTACTCGACGACGTCAGCCGCCTCGCGAATGGCCTCAGGTCGCTCGGCGTGGGCAAGGGCGACCGCGTCAACATCTACTTGGGCATGGTGCCGGAGCTGCCGATCGCGATGCTCGCGTGCGCACGCATCGGCGCCGCGCACTCGGTGGTGTTCGGTGGCTTCAGTGCCGAGTCACTGCGTGACCGCATCAACGACGCCGAGGCGAAGGTATTGATAACGGCCGACGGGGCGTGGCGTCGTGGCACGGTCGTGCCACTGAAGGACAATGCCGATGAAGCCGTCCGGGAGTGTCCCTCGATCGAGCACGTCATCACGGTGCGGCGCTGTGGGAACGAGCATTCGTTCTCTGCGGGCCGTGACGTCTGGTACCACGAGTTGGTGGCCGGCCAGCCCGCCGAGTGTCGGCCTGAACCGATGGACGCCGAAGACCTGCTGTACCTGCTGTACACGAGTGGCACGACGGGAAAGCCCAAAGGGATCGCCCACACAACGGGCGGGTACATGACCCAGGTTGCCTCCACGCACCGCATGGTCTTCGACATCCACGAGGACGACGTCTACTGGTGCGCTGCCGACTGCGGGTGGGTTACCGGTCATTCCTACATCGTGTACGGCCCTCTCGCGAACCACACGACGGGCATCATGTACGAAGGCGCTCCGGATTGGCCCGACAAGGATCGCTGGTGGAGCATCGTCGAGCGATACGGGGTGACGATCCTGTACACGGCGCCGACCGCGATCCGGGCGTTCATGCGCTGGGGGACCGAACATCCAGAGAGCCACGACCTGTCGTCGTTGCGCCTGTTGGGCTCGGTCGGCGAGCCGATCAATCCCGAGGCGTGGGTCTGGTACTGG
>JAOUEA010000173.1 GCA_029858935.1 Actinomycetota bacterium | reverse complement strand
CTACATCGTCACCGACGATCAAGAGCCGAAGGAAGGCGCCGCCGTCGGCGTGGCGAGCCTGTCGGCCGAGGGTGTCTGGACACGTGGTGCGGCTGCTCAGGTCCGCGAGACCCCGAGCGGCGTCTATATCCCGTACGGCCCCGCATTCGAGCGGTCGCTGATCGGGGATACCGCCGAGAACACCAACGGGACCGACATCGCGATCGACGGCTCCGGTGCGAAGCACGTGGTCTGGACCGGACAGAACGGTGTGTTCTACGCCGGAGGCACCGACGCGTTCGCCGTCGAGCGCGTGTACAGTGCCGGCTTCGACCTGCGAAAGGCCGGGCCCGTCGGCCGGCCCTCCGTGACCACCGACGACAGCGGCGCCCCATGGGTCGCCTACACCGTGAACGCGGCGGATCAGGAGGTGCGGGTAGCCACGAAGTCGGGTGACGCGTGGCAGACGCAGACGGTCGCGACCGTGCAGCAATGTGCCGGCTGTCCCCAGCCGCTGCCGGCTCGCATCGGGGTCACCTCCGGTGGGCCGATGGTGGCCTGGGTCGACACCGAGGCCGGCTCGGTCATGGCATCGACGCTCGACGGCAACGAGTGGGTCGCCACCGAGGTCGGAGCAGGGGGCGGTCAGGGTCTCGACATGGCGGTCGATGCCGACGGCAACGCACTCCTTTCGTTCTACGACGGCGACGGCGGAGTGCAGCTCGCGCGTCAGACCGGCGCGTCGTGGTCGCTCACCACGATCGCCGACGCCCAGCCGGCCGATCTCGAAGCCCTGGGGAACTTCGCACCGACCACCGGCATCGCCGTCGACTCCGATGGTGCGCTCGTGGCGGCGTGGGACGACGCTGACGGTGTGAAGTTCGCGACCTCCGAGGACGGCGAGTCGTTCACGCCTGTCGACACGCTCGACACGATCGGCGGGCGCTCGCCTTCGGTCGGCGTCAGCGCCGACGGCTCCAACATCTTCCTCGCCTGGTACGACGTCGAGGGCCAGAATCTGCGGTTCGGGGTGCAGGGTGACGTCGCCGATCTCGCGGTCGCAGCGCCGAGTCCCACGGTCGCGCCCGACCAGGTTCCCGCCCCTGCGCCCGACGGTGGTGGCGGAGGCGACTGCGGGGCCGACGGCGAGATCCGCCTCGACATCGTTGCGAAGGGCATCGCCTGGGACACGACATGCCTGGTCGGCCCCGCGGGCGAAGCCTTCACGGTGAACGTCGACAACCAGGATGCCGGCATCCCGCACAACTTCGACCTGCTGACGGAGGAGGGCGGCGACCAGATCGGTGCGACCGCCGTCGAACCCGGCATCGTGCAACAGACGCTCGACATCGACCCGCTCGACGTCGGCGAATACCACTACGTCTGCGACGTGCACCCGAACATGACCGGCACACTCGTCACGGTCGAGGTCAAGGGCGGCTGACGGTTCCGGCGTCGCGGGCCATGTCCGCCGACGCGACTACGATGACCGGGTGAGCTTCACCAGGCCCCCGGCAGGCGACATCCCCGATCTCGCGGGGGCCTACCTGTTCCGGGACGGCGAAGGCCGGGTGATCTACGTCGGCAAAGCGCGTTCGCTCCGAAAGCGGCTCGCGAACTACTGGGGCAAGCCGCTGCACGCCCGCACCGAGGCCATGGTGCAGAGCGCTGAGAGCGTCGAGTGGATCGTCGCGAGCGGCGAGGTCGACGCCCTGATGCTCGAGTACAACCTGATCCAGCGACATCGGCCGCGGTTCAACATCCGGTATCGAGACGACAAGTCATACCCGTACCTCGCGCTCACGGTGGGGGAGGAATGGCCGCGAGCCCAGGTGCTCAGGGGGGCCAAACGCAAGAGGGTCCGATACTTCGGCCCGTACGGTCACGCGTGGGCGATCCGAGACACGCTCGACGCGTTGACGCGCGTGTTCCCCGTTCGCACCTGCTCGAACGCCTTCTTCGACCAGCGCGCTCGTGCCAAGCGCCCCTGCCTGTACTTCGACATCGGGCGCTGCAGTGGTCCGTGCGTCCCTGAGGTCAGCGGAGTCACCCACGAGTCCTACCGCGCCGACGTCGACTCGCTCGCCGACTTCCTGAGTGGCCGGACGAAGCCCGTGATGCAGCGGCTCGACGCAGAGATGCACGCGGCTGCCGACCGCAAGGAGTACGAACAAGCGGCGAAGCTCCGCGATCAACTCGTTGCCGCCCGGCGGGCGCTGGAAGCACAGGAGATGGTGCTCGACCGGCCCGAGGACATCGACGTCATCGGCATCGCCGAGGACGACCTCGAGGCTGCCTTCCAGGTGTTCATGGTGCGCGGAGGCCGGGTGCTCGGGCGCAAGGGCTGGGTCGTCGATCGCGTCGAGGATCTCTCGCGACCCGAGCTGGTGGCCTCGTTCGTGCGGCAGCTCTATATGGAGCGTGACGAGGTACCCCCGAGGGTGCTCGTGCCGGCCGAGCCCGACGACCGCGACGTCCTCGAGGAGTGGCTGGGTGAGCGACGCGGCACGAAGGTGCGCATCGGGGTGCCCGAGCGCGGGGCGAAGCGCCGCCTGCACGAGGTGGTCACGCGCAACGCCGAGGAGTCGTTCCACCGGCACAAGCTCCGTCGTGCCTCCGACTTCGGTGCGCGATCGAGAGCGCTCACCGAGCTGGCCGATCGCCTCGGTCTCGACCAGGCGCCCTTGCGGATCGAGTGCTACGACATCTCCAACCTGGGTCCCGCCGACAAGGTGGGCTCGATGGTCGTGTTCGAAGACGGATTGCCGAAGCGATCGGACTATCGGCGTTTCCGTATCAAGGGCGTCGTCGGACAGGACGATTTCGCGTCCATGGAAGAGATGCTGCGCCGGAGATTCACGCGCCTGGTCGAGGAACGGGGGACGAGACCCGAGGCCGGACGCCGCTTCTCCTATCCTCCGGCCCTCGTCGTGGTCGACGGTGGCCGAGGGCAGTTGAGCATGGCCTCGAAGGTGCTCGGGGAACTGGGACTGCAGATCCCACACGTGGGCCTCGCGAAGCGGCTCGAAGAGGTCTACTTCCCCGATCACCCGGACCCCTTGACGATCCCACGCGGATCGGAGGCGCTGTTCGTGCTGCAGCATCTGCGCGACGAGGCGCACCGGTTCGCGATCACCTATCACCGTCAGACGAGGGCCAAGCGAGCGCTCAGGTCGCCGCTCGACGACGTGCCCGGTGTAGGCCCGGCCCGGAAGAAGGCGCTGTTGAAGCGGTTCGGCTCGCTCGCCCGGCTCCGTCGTGCCGAGATTGAGCAGATCGCTGAGACCCCAGGCATCGGCCCCGATCTGGCCGCCGCGATCCACGAGGGTCTGCACGACGCCGAACCGGAGCGTGGCCCGCTCATCCGCGAGCCCGGACTCATCTCGGGGCGGACGGTGAACGCATGACCACCGAAGCGGCCACGGCGACGGGAGCCGATGGGTCCGACGCGGGCCCGGGGTTCCTGCTGATCACGGGGCTCTCGGGCGCAGGGCGGTCCGAGGCCGCGCACTCCCTCGAGGATCTCGGGTACTTCGTCGTCGACAACCTGCCTCCGGCCCTGTTGCCGACCATGGCGGAGCTCGTCTCGCGGCCGGGCGGCCCGACGCGCATCGCGATCGTGGTCGACGCGCGCGGTGGGGTGTTCTTCGGCGAGCTGTCCAAGGCTCTCGACGAGCTGAAGCAGCTCCGGGTCGACTATCGCATCCTCTTCCTCGAGGCAGCCGACGACGATCTGGTGAACCGCTACGAAGCGACCCGCCGCCGGCACCCGTTGGCGCCGGCCGATCGGGTGGTCGAGGGCATCCGCAAGGAACGACTCATGATGGAGAGCTTGCGAGGCGACGCCGATCTGATCATCGACAGCACAGGGCTCACGCCGCACGGTCTGCGCGATCGCATCCTCGATGCGTTCTCCGACGCTCCGCCCGAACAGGGCCTGCAGGTGTCGATCACGTCCTTCGGGTTCAAGTACGGCGCTCCACGCGACGCCGATCTGGTGCTCGATGTGCGGTTCCTGCCCAACCCTCACTGGGTCGACGAGCTCCGGCCGCTGCCGGGCACCGACGAGAGGGTGCGCGACTACGTACAGGGCCACGAGCAGTACCGCGCCTTCATGGAGCGCCTCGAGGCGCTGCTCGAGGTCGTGGTGCCGGGCTACGTGGCCGAGGGCAAGTCCTACCTGACCTGTGCGATCGGATGCACGGGCGGACGGCACCGTTCGGTCGTGGTGTCCGAAGAGCTAGGGCGCTACTTCGCCGATCGCGGCATCCCGCGCACCGTCGCGCATCGAGACCTGGCCAGGAACTGACCGGCTCGGGGCTGTGCCGCTGCAGAGGGCCGGTGGCTAGGATGGATGGGAAGGCTCGCACCACCGAGCCGGCCGCATCGTCGAGGAGGGGAACCCCGTGAGCGTCAAGATCGGTATCAACGGATTCGGTCGCATCGGCCGCAACTTCTTCCGAGCCGCGAAGCAGCGCGGATTCGATTTCGATTTCGTGGCCGTGAACGACCTCGGTGATGCGGCAACCATGGCCCACCTGCTGAAGTACGACTCGGTGCACGGTCGCTACCCAGGCGATGTGAGCGTCGGAGCCGACGGCCTGGTGATCGACGGGGACGAGCTCCGGGTGCTTGCCAAACGCGACCCCGCGGACCTCCCGTGGAAGGAGCTCGGCGCCGAGATCGTGATCGAGTCGACCGGCATCTTCACCGACCGCGACAGGGCCGCGGCGCACATCGAAGCGGGTGCCCAGAAGGTGATCATCAGCGCCCCCGCCAAGCACGAGGACCTCACGGTGGTGCTCGGGGTGAACGACGACGCCTACGAACCGGCGAACCATCACGTGATCTCCAACGCGTCCTGCACCACGAACTGCGTGGCTCCGATGGCCAAGGTCATCGACGATGCCTTCGGCATCGAACAGGGCTTCATGACCACCGTGCACGCGTACACGAACGACCAGAGCATCCTCGACCTGCCGCACAAGGACCTTCGCCGGGCCCGCGCCGCGGCGGCGAACATCATCCCCACCTCGACCGG